>QQUD01000661.1 GCA_008501785.1 Chloroflexota bacterium | reverse complement strand
AATTGTGCTGGCGGACATTCGACAGCAAGTTGACGCCGGAGCTGAGCATATCACCTTTGGCGACCCTGATTTTTTAAACGGGCCTGGTCATGCCTTGCCGCTCGTGCAGGCACTCCACGCCGAGTTTCCCACCCTCACTTACGATGTAACCATCAAAATTGAGCATTTGCTGAAACATGAAAACATGCTGCCAGTTTTGCGCGATACGGGCTGCACATTTGTAGTTAGTGCTGTAGAAGCAGTAGATGATCATACGCTTGCCATTTTGAAAAAAGGCCACACCCAAGCTGATTTTATCCGCGTTGTGCACCTGATGCGCGAAGTAAGGCTGCCGCTCACACCAACCTTTGTCACATTTACCCCATGGACAACCGCACAAGGGTATGCTGAATTCCTGGCGTTGATGGCAGAATTGGATTTGGTAGAGGCGATTAATCCGATTCAATATGCGATTCGGCTGCTCATTCCGGCAAGTTCTCGTTTGTTGGATTTGAAAGAGGTGAGGGAGTTAATACGGCCGTTTGATGAAGCCGCGCTTGTTTACCCCTGGACACATCCTGAATCGGCAGTAGACACCCTGTACGAAGCAATTTTCAAACTTGTTAAAGCCAGCCAAAATGCAAACGAATCACGACTGACTTTGTTTAATCGTATTTGGCAGACAGTTATCAGCTTTTTGTCAGAGTATGAACGAGACAGATGGGGAGGTGCGCCTGTTTTGAAGCAAACGGCCGTTGCCATCCCCACCCTTAGCGAATCCTGGTACTGATGAGCGGAACCATTTTCGGAGCAGTTTGCTTCCGACCTCATGTAAATTTCAAGATTTTCGATTGGCGATTTACAAAACTCTCTTCTCTATTTCTGATCATCCTCCATCTTCTTGCGCAGGCTGAGAGGACGCATATCGGTCCATACTTCTTCGATGTAATCCAGGCATTCTTGTTTACTGCCCTCTTTGCCGACAGCCTTCCAACCAAACGGCATTTCTCGATCAGCAGGCCAGATTGAGTATTGCTCTTCGTGATTAACGACAACTTTGTATGTGATCGTGTCATCTTGCTCATCCCAGGACATTGGGTTGCTCCGTGTACGGGAAAACGGCCGTTACTCCATAGCCATCAACCACCAAAAACTAACTATCATAAACATTCTAACACAAAAAAATGGCGCAGATTCGTCTGCGCCATTTAGATTAATTATTCAGTTGTTGAAAAGCACAAAGTGCTATGAGCCATCATCAATGGCTGATGCCGGGTCAACTAGCTCAGGCGTTGGCGTTGGGGGCTGTGTGAACAAAGGATCGAGTACCGGCTGCGTTGGTACACGTCCGCGATCATAACCCGTTAATTCAACTTGTTCCACTTGTTGCAGCGAAACAAAGCTTGCCAAATTTTCTTGTTCGGCATTTTGAATTTCGTTGGCAGATAACGGCCGTATTTCACGTCCCGACACCATCGCAATAAAATACTGACTCGTTTCCTCATCAATCGGTGACACAATCAAGTCACTGGGCGTACTGAGTGGTAACGCAAAGACAGCATCCGCAACTTGCGGGCTAACCGAGTTAGCCAATGCGGTGCGAGAACGCCACACAACTTCAGTTGCACTACCAGTCGAAGTCGATTCCGGGTCAAATGGGACCGAGCGAACCTCGTTCCACACATTGAGAAATGTATCTGCCTCAATCATAGCGACAGCTTCATTAGCCTCTTCTTCTGACCCATACGACAACAGGTAAAAACTGACGTGTTCTGCTTCGGATGACAATCCAGTTTCTTCTACCAAAGCTTCTTGCAAAAGCTCCCGATAAATCTGCGAACGAACGCTTTCCCGATAGGTTACTTCATCGGCACCTAAATCAACCAAACGAGTCAATATTTCGCTATATTGCTCGTTGAAAGATTCTTCAGACACTGGCGTCGCAGTTGGCTGCGGCGTGAAAGTTGGTCCAGCTGTTGGTGAAGGGATTGGAATGGTAGTCGGCAGCACATCTGTAATGACTTGTGTTGGAATCGGCGTTATTGATGGGGTAGGCATCATTGTTTCTGTTGGTTCTGGCTCTGGGGTCGGTAATCCACCGCCAAAATAACCATACAATTCACCAATTTCACGAGAAACATCTTCATCTGTAACCATGATGCCCCGTGCCGCAGCCGCTTGGCGAATCACAAGCTCGTCAATCATTGTATTCAGCACATTTTGACCGAGACCATCAGCGTCCTGTAAATCAACCATTATCTGGCCTGAGAATTGTTGGATAATACCAACATCTCCACCAAATGCTTCTAATTGATTTTCCAAAAGCACAACTCGTTGTGCCCTTTCCAGCCGAACGCGATTTTGCCATTCTTGGAGCGTGATATTTTCACCCTGAACAACAGCAACCGGCCGATTGGGTGCTACAAAAAATTCGTTGACAATTGCCACTAGAAAAACAATGGCTAACAAACCACCAACAATTGCCACGCCAATACGAACTTGTTTTTTTTGTTCATTCAATTTTCGCTGCCGTAAAATCTCACGACGCGACTGTCGCTGGCTATCCAGATTTTCTTTTTCTCTACGCTTTTTTGCCATGTTGATAACTATTCTTCAAAATCGTTGAGGGCAATGATGTCATGGGCAACTACTTCTGTACGGAAATGTTTACGGCCATTTGTGTCTTCCCAGCTGCGTGTTTGTAATCGCCCCTCAACATAAACTTTATGTCCAGTTGTAAAACGTTTACCACAGATTTCGGCCAGACCACCCCAGGCAACAATATTAAACCATTCGGTCTCTTCATGCCGTTCGCCTTCAGCAGACAACCAACTACGAGAGGTGGCAACACTAAAAGAGGCAACCGGACGACCATTTGGTGTATGACGTATTTCAGGTACGCCATCCACCCAACCGATCAACATGACCTTGTTTAAACCCTTGTTCATTCATTCCCCCAACGAAAATGAGCACCATTCACGAAATATTAGTCTTCTTTTTGGGTTTCCACTTCTTTTTTGGTTTCCACTTCCTTGCGGATAACCATATAACGAATAATGTTTTCGTTATATTGGAAGTTCCGTTCAATATCAGTCACACGAGTTGTGTCCAAGTTCAAACTGTAATGAACGTAATAACCTTCTGCAAACTTCTGGATAGGATAGGCCATTTTGCGCATCCCCCAGTGGTTTACTTCTGGTTTGTTTTCTTCTGTGACTTCTTCACCAACCAGCCAAGCATTCACCTGTTCGATTAGCTCATTTCGTCCTGATTCTTCTAATTTCGGTTGAATAATAATGGTAACTTCGTACTCTCGCACGTTGCATACCTCCTTTCCTCGGAATTGACTCTAGCGAGCTTTGCCCCCATCAATCAGGGAGCGGAAAGCAGCATAATATTTTAGTTGCTGTGCAACGGGTGAGGATAATATCACAAATTCTATTTTTCACAAGCTATTTTCCTAGAATCAATGAAGCCGGGACTTCCCGACTTTACTTTTACAACAATCAAGTTGTTGTCCCTAATAATAATGGCAATAAAATGGCAATTAATAAAGTCACTGCCCACAGTGCGGAAGCAGGTGTGCCTGCGGTTCGATGTTGATGTAAATGACCGCCATGCTGTTTGGAATGGGTATCATAACGATGCATAAAATATTGAAACCCTAGACCTAATCCCATCCCATAAAGCAAATGGCCAACCAATGCAGGGTAGCGAGAAATGGTGCTGGCTAACGACCAATCAACTGGTTGGCGCAGCAATATAAAAAACAAGGTGCCAGGGCCGAGAAACCACCAAAGTAACCCATACAGCAACCCCCATCCCAAACCAGACCCATAACTGTAGGCTGCATTTTGAAAGAATAAGCCATAGGTGCTGCCAATGATGATGGCAATGATTAGGTGGACGATGAATCCAAAAACGGCCGTATTTCCCCCCACCAAACTAGCCACCCGTGGCAGGCTATTCGTCGCCACCATCACAATCGTAAAAAGCAGCCCACCAATCACACCAGCCCCTTGCCCCATCAACAAACCACGCAAGCTGCGACTCCCCGCGCTTTCTCGCGTTCGATTCAGCGGATCAGAGTCAACAAAAAGTGCATTCCATAAATTTGTCGCCAACGCATAAAAAAGGCCAACCAGCGCTCCATAAAGCATGTGTGAAATGAGCGGCGTAAAGGTGGCTTGAGCGGCGGCTAATGACCAATCGGGAAGGGTGCCAGAGAGTAACGGCCGTAACGTCATCGGTCCCAGCATCCACCACGAAAGCCCATACGTCATCCCCCACACAATCGCCGCCCCCGTACTGCGAATATCTCGATGAAACAAAAGCCCAAACCCCAACCCAATCGTCACCGCAATCACATAATGCAAAAACTGCCCCAAAACCAATGAGTCTGAACCAAGCAATCCAGCAACCAATGGAAAAAAAGCCGCTCGCTGAATGCCTAACAAAAATATCCAACCACCCAACAAACCGCCAATTCCACCAATCAGCAAGCTTTGCACTCGAGGCGCAACAATGTCTTGTCCTTTTGGTGCATCTGGATTGGATTCTTGAACGTGAATAACTGGTACAAAGCGCTGGAATATCTTTATAAAACAATAATAACCCAACCCTAAAGCCGCCCCAAACGCGATGACCTGTCCCAGCAGAAATGGAAAAAGTGCTTTAATTTGCTCGGGTTGCCAATACAAACCTTCACCAAAGGCTAATGGGATAAATGTTAAATAGCCAACCAACCACCAAATCAGACCATACGCTTCACCCCAAACGAGGCTGGCACCGCCGGTATGCAATTTGGGACCGACAAAAGCTGCAAAAATCAAACCAAGTCCAACGCTAATAACTAAATGAATCACAAAACTAAACAAGATACTCACGGTCAGCATAAAAAGAAGACCGCCAATTAATCCAGCTAATGCACCAGCCAGGAGCCTGTACGGTAAGGCAACGGTTTTATTCTTCATGCTTGTACCTCTGGAGAACGGCCGTTTCCCTCAGTCATCACCCGCTGTTGTTCCCGTTCTTTTTGACTAAAATTAATCGTTTGCACAATATCAGGTGGAAAAAACACATCCAAAATCCAATCAAGCAGCACACGCACCTGTTTTTGCAGTGTCGGCAATTTAGACAAATAAATGCCGCGCCACAACAGCCACGCAAAAAAGCCAGAGAAGCGGCGACCAAACACCTCGGCTACAGCCAATTGGTGGCCTAGCGCAGCCAAACTGCCCAATGTCTTAAATTTGAATGTCTTTAATGGCTTCCCTGTCAGCGCCGCTGCCACATTGTAGCCAGCAACCTTGCCTTCTCGCAGCGCATGTTGGGCTGTTGGTGGCGCAAATTTACCTGTCGTCAAATCAGGCACTTGCGCACAATCACCGGCTGCCCAAATATTGTCGGTATGCAACACCTGCAACGCCGTATTCACTTCTAACTGCCCCCGCTTGGTTAATGGCAAGTCCAACAAGCTGAGGACATGGCTGGGGCGGTTGCCTGCGGTCCAAATAAACGTATTGCTCGGTATTTCCTGCTCACCTGTCACCACAAATCCAGGTCGAGCATCCGTCACCCGCACACCTAATTGAAACTCAACACCGCGTTCAATCAGCTTTTCTTTGGCAAACTCACCAAGCGCCTCACTCAGTTCTGGCAAAATTCGTTCACGAGAATGCACCAAAACAGTTCGTACATCTGCCGGGTTCACATTTGGGTAATAAAAACAGATACCTCGGGCAAAATCGTTCATCCCGCCCAGCAATTCCACCCCGGCAAATCCACCGCCAGCCACCACAAAGGTCAACATTTGTTTTCTTTTTTCTGAATTGGGTTCCAAATCTGCCCGCTCAAACATATCAATGATTTGGTTGCGAATAATGGTGGCATCTTCGAGTGATTTAAAGGAAAAGGCTTCCTTCTCAATATTTTTGTTTCCAAAAAAGTTGGGAACGCTGCCCGCAGTTAAGATAAGATGATCAAAGTGTAAATCTTTTTTAGTTGAGCGCGTATCAGCACGTAAATGCACGATTCTTTTATCTAAATCTATGTTGGCAATATCACTTTGGATAACTTGAACATTTTTGAAGAAGCTGCGCAAAGAAGGGCTGATGTTCTGTGCATTGACAGCGCTGGCTGATACCTCGGAAAGCATGGGGGTATGAATAAGAAAGTTGTTTTGACTAACTAAAGTCACGCCAATAGCAGGATGTTTAGCCAGCTCTTTCTCCAAAACTTGTGCAGCCGACACGCCCGCATAACCGCCGCCGATAATCACAACACGCTTGGTAATCTCTGGAGGACCTAAAATTTCAGTCGAATGCAGCTTTAAGGACTTTGCCAACCATCCAAAAAGCAATCCGTATACGAATCCAACCAGGCCACCTTGCAAGATGTAGGTGATTAGTTTGGGAACGGCCGTTATCGCCTCAACCGCCTGCCAGCTTTCCCCTTTACCTACCAGAAACGGTTGCAAACTAATCGCCCACACAAACCAAAGAATAATGCCCAGAACTAATCCGGTAGATACATTTTCAGCATAATTATCACGATGTGGTTCAAATAAAACCGCATACCATAACCCAATGAGAAATGCTGCAATTAATACCCACAAAGGCCCCCCTAGTGTGGCTAACGACACGTTTGTGTTCGATACAAAGTTGACAAAAAGAGTAAAAAGGATGCCGATCAGTAAACCAATCGTTCCGCCCACAGCAGCGCGACGCAGTCTAAACATTCACCTATCTCCTTTAAAACCGTAAGGCAAAACGCTGTTTTGACCTACGATTTCCATCCGTTGTGGTTCACCTGAGTGTATAATTACCTTCTAATCATAATAGGTTTTACCCGATTGCGTCACGTATTCAAAATCGGGAATCTAAAGAAGTGAAAATTGACTTTTTCTGCGACCATGAACACAATTGAATGTTTTAATGCATTTTGCAATCTTTTAGCAAAGTGACAAAATAGTCAAAGAAATAATTGGGACGCAGAATATGCAGACGAATGTGGATAAAGAGCGAGGAGCGCCTTTTTATGAACGAAGAAGAAAATCAAACACCATTGGTTGAAGCTGAACATGCTGTTCAACATGAACCTGTTGTTCAGCCTCAGCCTCAACCAATTGAAATTAAAACAAGCGGAAACGGCCGTGTTGCCCTCTGGGTACTTGTCAGCGTCGTTATCGGCTTTATGCTGCCCATTTGCAGCTGCGGAATCTTGTTTGCGGGATCTATTGCAAGTTTAGCAATGGTTGATACCAGCAGCATCAGCGGCACATCACCCAGCGTCGGCACCGGCGATGCAGTAGCATTGATTCGCGTTGAAGGCGTCATGCTCAGCAGCGACGACCCTGACCTAATTGGTGCATACAGCGGCCGCATCATGGCTGATTTGCGTACTGCCGAAGCAGATGAAACGGTAAAAGCCATTCTGCTGCGCGTCAACAGCCCTGGCGGCACCGTCACCAGCGCCGCCCAGATTCACGAAGTACTCGTAGATGAAGTGAGCAAACCCGTGATTGTGAGCATGGCAGGTGTCGCAGCATCCGGTGGCTATTACGTCAGCGCCCCCGCCGACTACATTTTTGCCCGCCCCGACACCACCACCGGCAGCCTGGGGGTTGTACTCACGCTGTACAATGCCGAGGAACTAATTGAAGAAATTGGCGTCGATGTGATTAGCATCACCAGTGGTCCAAACAAGACAATTGGCAGTTCGTGGGAACCGCTCACACCAGAACAGGAAGCGATTTTTGCAGAAAATATTGACGAAGCGTATGATGAATTTGTGCAGGTGATTAGTAGTGGTCGTAATCTCTCCGATGCTGAAGTGCGACAGATTGCAGACGGCCGTATTTACACCGGTCGTCAAGCATTGGATAATGGCCTCGTTGATGAGCTGGGCAATTTGCAAGACGCCATTGACAAAGCAGCTAACATGGGCGGCATTGTCGGCGAACCACGTATCGTCGAATATGAGCGTCTGCCCAGCTTTGAGCAATTCCTCACCGGCTTCTCCTCCCAACTCAATCGCACCAAAGCCGATGAGGTCAAATCGCTGATCAACACCATGACCACACAATCGCTTGAATATCGATACGTAGGGCCGGGCTCATAACGTGAAAATAGTTCGGATTTTCATCTAT
>QQUD01001111.1 GCA_008501785.1 Chloroflexota bacterium | reverse complement strand
CGCTTCATGGCACAACAATCACATGGGGCCATTACAACCAACCCTGACGATACCCAACAGCTAGAAAATCAGATTGATAAACCTGTTGCCCAAATCCCCATTGGCAGCAATATCAAAGCGTACCATACCAATCATATTGAAATTGAAGAAGTTCGTGATAAGTTGCAACTGGGACCTGAAAGCTGTTTGTTGGGCTATTTCGGTTTTTTAAATGACAGCAAAGGAGCGGACACGGTGATTCGGGCGCTGACGCAGCTTGATGAGCGATTCCATCTGGTGTTTATTGGGGGGCAAACGGGGGCCAGCGACACAGCTAACAATGCGGCTTTTATGGCATCTCTTAAAAGCCTGATAGCAAAGCACCATGTGACAGAGCGGGTGCATTGGACTGGATTTCTTTCGGATCTGCGCGTTTCGGCATATTTGCATGCAGTGGATGTGATGGTGATGCCGTATCGCGATGGGTCCTCGCTGAGACGGGGGACGTTGATGGCCGCGTTGGCTCATGGACGGCCGTTAATCACCACCTGGCCTTCTACGCCTACACCCGAACTTGTGCATCAGCAAAATGTTTGGTTTGTGCCGGTTGATGACGACGAAGAGGTCGTAAAAGCAGTGCATCATCTCGTAACAAACCATGAATTACGCGAATCGCTGGGACAAGGAGCCGCTGCGGTTGCTGATGCCTTTACATGGGACAAGATTGCGGCGAAAACGGCCGTTTTTTTCAAAGGCCTGATGTGTTAAGTAAAATGAAAAAAGATTTCAGGAACCTTAAACGCAGATTTCGGAGATTTATTTAAATCCTTTCTTAAATCTGCGTTATCTGCGTCGCAATCCGCGTCATCTGCGTTTAAGTCTTCTTCTGAAAACTTGGTGCTGATCGCTTAATGGCATATTATTGCAAATCACCTTCCGTCAATTAGCAATAAATTAGCGTTTCTACTTTACATTAAAAACCAACAGGATTGAAAATCGAGAAATTGAGCAAGAATATAGGTATTGTCAGATGAATGTTACCTGGTTGACTGTTTTTTGATGAACAATTAATTTTAATCTATGGTACTATATGTTTGTTGTAATGGGTATTGGTTGAGTAATGAGGTAGCGTGATATGTTTATTGGCCCGGTTCACACACAAGATAAGAAAGAAAAGTTGCGGGTCTTAATTGCAGATGATGTAATGGAAACGCGGCGCAGCACCCGTTTAATGATGACGCTGATTCCTGAAGTCGAAGTAGTGGCGATTGCGCATAACGGCCGTCAGGCGCTGGAAATGTCGCTCACACATAATCCTGACATCTGCCTGATGGACGTGCAGATGCCCGAAATGGACGGCATCACAGCTATCAAAGAGATGTTGTTCCATCGTCCAGAATTGGCTTGTGTGGTTATCTCAGCCGAACGGGATCGTCATACCTTACACAAGGCGATGAAGGTTGGGGCGCGAGACTTTATTATTAAACCTTACACAAGCGACCAAATTACAAAGGTGATGCAGCGCGTTATCACCATGGTCCGTGCCCAAACACCTCCTAAAAAAGCACCTAAAGCTGAGACTACCTCCTTAAACAAGAACCGCAAAGCGCAATTACAGACGTTGGCTGGCCAATATCTGCGCTCACGACGGACTGATGATGAGACGCTGGCTATCTTGGAAGAGTTAGCCACTGATCCATTGTGTGATCTTAACTGGCTAACAGCTTTAAGCATGGTCTACCTGGTACGTCGTCAATGGCATGATTTAAAGCGTGTGGCTGAACGGCTAGAAAAATTAGAATCAAAGTCCAATCCTTCGATTAAGAATTAATAGGCAAATTATTCACTGCTTCGCGCATATCCTCTCGGTGATCGAGCGTCCATAAATACAAATCGGCTTCGGTGCGACCAGGAAAGCGTTCTAAAAACCCCTGTTCTCGAATGATTTTAATCATGTGCAAATATATGTGATCATACCAGGAAGCGACAGCCTCTTCGTAGGGCACTTCTTCTTTCCGTCTTTCACCCAAATACCAGCGATGCTCGCTGATGTGGGCCAACATTTTTTCATATTTGCCGGGTAAGGTGAGTTCCAGATTCGCATCGGGGCGCAACTGCTTGATCTTTGTGTAATCGTAGAAATTAGCCTTTTCTTGAAGCAAAATAATTTCGTCGATCCAGTTAGCCTGTCTTAATTTGCGGATGGTTTGGCGTACTTCTCTCACTTTATAAATATGGGTCATCTCCTGACTTACTTGTTCTACTTTGTCTTCTGTAATTGACGATTCCCGCCGCAGCCATTGATATTCACTGACCATCCAATACAAATCGGTGATGGTGAGGTGGGGGAATTGCTCAGTCAGATTTTCAGATTTTATGGATGCAACAAGGGGTTGGTATACGTTGTCGTACCAGGAGGTAACGGCCGTTTCAAAGTCAACCTCGTGCTGTTGTTCCAATCCTAGATAGTAGCGGTGCGTGTTAATGTGGTTGAGTAAACGGCCGTATTGCTCAGTGAGCAACATTTCCAGGTCTGCATCTGGACGCACCTTCAACAAATTCGTTTGCTGCATAAATTCAGCATAAGCAAGTTTGCTGTGAAGTTCATCAATAGCTGTGTCTGCTGTCAAATTGATAGGAATTTCAATCTCGGTGACATAGGCATCTATCATCGCTTGTCCGCGCTGACGCGCAACTGAAACGCGATGGTTGCCATCTTTCACAAAATAGACGTCGCCAATTTTATAAACATCAATCGCGGGCAATTCGATTTCTGCATAACGCGCTGTGCTAATATTGATCCACCGTTGACTATTCGATTTTTGTGTTGGCAAAAATGCGCGATCAAAATCCCGGTAACGACCAGCGCTGCCCACAATTTTTTCAAGAGGTATCGTTTGTACACCTCGATCTACTTGGCCCTGAAATGGAATTTTCTCTCGAATTTCGTGGTAAGGAAGCAGGTTGTTGTCACTTCCTTCGATCCAAGACGCCAGTTTTCGCCAAAATGAACGGCGATAGGCACGCCAAAAATCATCATGTGCCGTAATATTAAACATAAGTTCCCCAATTAGAATTATCAGATGCAACGCACTTTTTAAGGACGTTGCGCCTTGTAAGTGTGTCACGGTTAATAATTTAAATACGGATAACCGTGACACCTCAAGGTTTGGCGGTTTTTTCCATTGCATATTTTAAGCGGCAAACCGCCAAACACTTAAATTAGTAATCGTGGCGCATTATACAAATACTCTTGCTCAATTTGAATGGTCAAACTATACAAATTTAATGTGAAATTCGGGCAAAAAAGAGAGATTTAGTGCCTTTGTTCTGGTTTCCATTCATCTTAGATTAATGTTGATACGCTAAAAGAACCGTGATTTGTACGATTCCATTGACGTGTGACAGCGTGTCAGTGGTTAAATTTCAGGAAACATCATGGAAGAAAAAATACAAAAAACGCACCCTTGGGTGGATCATTTTTACCGGTTAACTAATCCATTACGACAGATTTTTAGGCCAACTGTGCCTTCCCAAGTTGCCGGTATGGGAATCATCCGAGAAACATCTCATGACTCAACTTTTAGGGTTTGGGCACCTCATGCAGACCATGTTTTTATTACTGGAACATTTAACCAATGGTCTTTGTATCGCACACCATTGGCAGCGGAAAACAATGGATATTGGTCTGTTGATGTGCCACATGTCAAGACAGATGATGAATATAAATTTGTGATTCGTCGAGATGGTCAAACGTTGGTTCGCACCGACCCTTATGCGCGTGATGTGAAGCCGGGTTTTCAAAATGGAGTCGTCGTAAACGGGGAATATGGTCGGATGCATGATTCGTTTCAAATGCCACCAATCAACGAGTTGGTTGTTTACGAACTGCATGTGGGCACATTTGCGGCGGCAGATGGCAATCCCCCTGGAAACTTTGAAGGAGTGATTGAAAAATTACCATATTTGCGTCAATTGGGGATTAATGTGATTGAATTGATGCCTGTTTCTGCGTTTCCCGGTGATTTTTCATGGGGATACAACCCGTCGCATCCCTTTGCTATTAGCCGAGTTTATGGTGGTTACACGGGATTGCAACGATTGACTCATGCCGCACATCAATATGGCATCGGGGTCATCGTAGACGTAGTTTACAATCATTTTGGTCCGCAAGAGTTGAGCCTGTGGCAGTTTGACGGCTGGCAGGAGTCTGGGAAGGGTGGCATCTATTTTTACAATGATTGGCGTTCGAAGACGCCGTGGGCGGATACACGACCGGATTACGGCCGTTTTGAAGTACGCCAATTTATTCGTGACAATGTGATGATGTGGTACGAGGTGTTTGGGGTTGACGGGCTGCGCTGGGATGCAACCTCATATATCCGCAATGCACATGGGCATGATGGGGATGCGGGCGCTGACATTCCAGAAGGTTGGGGCATGATGGCGGCGATCAATGATGAGGTAAACGGCCGTTTTCCCAAAAAACTTCACATTGCTGAAGACCTACAGGGCAACGCTTGGATCACAAAACCTACATTTGAGGGGGGCGCTGGCTTCCATTCACAGTGGGATACCAACTTTGTTCATCCTATTCGTCATGCCATCATTACCCCTCACGACGAAGACCGCGATATGAATGCGATTCGGGATGCGATCCTGTTTCAATACAACGGCAGTCCATTTGATCGCATCATCTACACCGAATCACATGATGAGGTGGCAAATGGCAAAGCTCGTGTACCAGAAGAGATTGCGCCTGATGATCAGGAAAACTGGTTTGCTCGCAAACGCGCTACGCTCGGTGCTGGATTGGTTTTTACAGCGCCAGGCGTGCCAATGATATTTCAAGGCCAAGAGTTTTTGGAAGTTGGTTGGTTTGACGATCACAAAGCATTGGATTGGCAAAAGGTAGACACAAACCACGAGATTTTGCAGCTCTTCCAGGATTTAATTCGGCTGCGGCGCAATTTGGGTGGTCAGACAAAAGGACTCGTGGGTTTGCATGTACACGTGCATTGTGTGGATAACGGCCGTAAACTCATTGCCTTTCATCGCTGGGATCAAGGCGGTCCAGGTGATGATGTTATAGTTGTTGCCAACTTCAGCCATATTGCTATTGCAAATGCCCAGATTGGATTTCCACATGCAGGAGAGTGGCACTTACGATTTGATAGCAATGCTGTGGCATATGGCATCAATGAAGAAAGCTTTTCACAAAAAGTCATTTTGGCAATTGAAGAAGGGGCGCAGGGGATGGACAATCAGGCCGTCATGCAGATTGCCCCATATTCCTTGTTAATTTATTCTCAAGAATCAAACATGCCGTAGGATAGCACATTGACCCTATAAAAACGCGTCCATCGCAAGAAAGCAGGTTTGTTTTGTAGTCTCGATTTCTCAATCGCGCCTATTTTCATGCAAACAGGACCTTTTTCCTATATAAGTTTATGTTTACACTTTGAGCAAAACACGATTTAATATAAGAGTCATCAACGCGCTTGCCGAATAAGTTAGAAGCAGTAACACAGGAGCAGAATGTGAAGTTTAAAATATTAGTGGTTGATGATGATCCTAATTTGCGAGTCCTTTTACGGCAGATGCTTGGTTTGCGAGGATTTGACGTAGTAGAAGCAGAGGACGGATTGGATGCACTGGCCAAGGTTGAAGAAGCGGAACCGGATGTTGTAGTGTTGGATGTGATGATGCCAGATATGGACGGCATCGCCGTATGTAAACGACTACGACATCAACCGAAAACGGCCAATCTCCCAATAATAATGCTAAGTGGTAAGGTCCATCCAGAGGCAATTAAAGAAGGATTAATGGCAGGCGCGGATAAATACCTCAGAAAACCGATACCACTGGCAGACCTCATTAGCAACATTCGGGAGGTGTTGCCGAAATTCGTTTCGGTTCCGATGGGTTAGCAACGTACTGTTATTCTTAGTGATTAGTTCCCCGGCATTGTCGGGGAACTTTTGTTATTGCTATTTGTGCTATTTGCCAAACCTGTTTTGGTTGATACTAGGTTCTGCTCCAATGAATAAATCCCCTCAAGATATTAGTACGCATATTCAACAAAATTCGCAATTGTTAGCCCAAGCGATACTTGAAGATATTTACGGCCGTTTCCCTCAAATGGTCAGCAGCGATCCCATTGCCCAACAAAAAAGCCTGCGTGATTTAGGGTTTCATTTGGCCTATCTGGCTGAAGCCATGGCGGTTGAAGATGTTTCGCTCTTTGTTGATTATATTGACTGGATAAAATTGCTATTTGCAAACCTGCCATTGCCTGAAGATACATTGAATATTGTATTGATGAGCATGGATCATGTACTAAAACGAGCATACTCGGAAAGTTATTCTCAATTTATTGCGCCATATATTGACAAAGGATGGCGTGTGATATCAGATGAGTTAATGGGTGTGCAAGACACTTTTATTCACGAAAAAGCACATCTCGGAACGCTTGCCCAAAAATATTTGCAAACATTATTAACCGGCGAACGGCAGGCAGGCAGCCAATTGATTTTAGATTACGTCCAAGACATTGAAAGCGTTAAAGATGTATATTTATATGTATTTCAACCGGTTCAATACGAAATTGGGCGTCTTTGGCAAACGAATAAGATTACGGTGGCCGAAGAGCATTATTGTACGGCCGTTACCCAACTCATCATGTCGCAACTTTATTCCTACATTTTTACCGCTCCTCGTGTAGGTCGGAAAATGGTAGCAACCAGTGTTAGCGGTGAACTGCACGAAATTGGCATTCGTATGGTCACAGACTTTTTTGAAATGAATGGTTGGGACACTTACTATCTCGGAGCCAATACACCCCACCAAAGCATTATCAGCATCCTCCAAGAAAAGAAGGCTGACGTACTGGCCATCTCAGCAACCATCACCTTTCATGTGAGCGAAGTAAAAAAGCTGATCCAAAAGATTCGTTCTCAACCAGAGGTGGCGTCAACAAAAATCCTCGTCGGCGGATATCCATTTTTGGTAGCACCCCAATTGTGGAAAGCAGTTGGTGCTGATGGCTACGCGGTTGATGCAAAACAAGCCACAAATATTGCTGAAAAATTAATATGAATTAATAAGGTTGTGAAGATGTGTATAAATGGTGACCAAAAAGAAGGCATTGTATTTCTAGTTAACCACCAAGGCACAATTCAAAAAATATTACATGATGGTTTGAATTTATCGAATCAATTACCGATTGGTTCACTGTTGACGCGGTTGGTTGTACGAGAAAGTAGGCAAAAAGTGCTGAACTTTTTCGTGGAATTGCAGGAAAAAAATATAGCTTTTAATTGGGAGGTCAATGTTCAGTTTGTAGATAAAAGCGTTAAATCTTTGCACATTACCGGTTCTGTGGCTGAATCAAGCTACATTATTGTTGGTGCGCAAACCATTTCAGCAATGGAAGATTTGTACAAGCAAATGATGTCCATTCATAATGAACAAACAACATTGCTGCGAGCAGCTCGCAAAATGCAGTCAGAACAAGACCATGAAAATAATAAATTTGATGAGATTTCGCGATTGAACAATGAATTGGTCAATTTGCAGCGAGAACTCAATCAAAAAAACAAGGAATTAGAAAGACTCGACAAACTTAAAAATCAGTTTCTGGGAATGGCCGCCCATGACTTGCGAAACCCTTTGGCGGTTATCAGAAGCTACAGTGAATTTTTGTTGGATGAAGCAGCTGATGTTTTGAACGAAGAGCATTTTGAATTTGTGCAAGACATTCAGTTTACAAGCCATTTCATGTTGGGTTTGGTTAATGATTTGTTGGATATAAGCACAATTGAATCGGGCAATCTTATTCTGACATTGTTTTGGGTAGACCCCATTAAATTTGTGCAGCATAGTGCAACGACGAATCAAATTCTTGCGGGAAGTAAACAGATAACGATTCAATTTGAGCACGATGATGTTGTTCCTAATCTTTATTTTGACAAGCAAAAAGTCGCGCAAGTATTAAATAATTTAATCAGCAATGCCGTTAAATATTCCGAAGCTGGAAGCCGTGTGTTTATTAAATTGTCCCAATTTGAAAAAGGAATATTAGTGGCTGTTCGAGATGAAGGCCCAGGTATCCCGCCCGATGAATTCGATAAACTTTTTAAACCCTTTTCACGAACGAGTGTACAAAGCACAGGTGGTGAAAAAAGCACAGGAGTGGGATTGTTAATTTCACGGC
>QQUD01000213.1 GCA_008501785.1 Chloroflexota bacterium | reverse complement strand
ATCCCCGGCGCAATAGTAACAACAGGAATACCAAAGCTTGCCAATTCCCGCGCAATAGGCAGGGTCATGCCCACAATACCACCTTTTGAAGCTGAGTAAGCAGCCTGACCAATTTGCCCATCATATGCCGCAACAGAGGCCGTGTTGATAATAACACCTCGTTCGCCGCTATCGTCAGCTTCACCTTCAGCCATAGCCGCCGCAGCGAGTCGAATCACATTAAACGACCCAATCAGATTGACTTGAATCACTTTGTCAAAATGCTCGAGTGGAAAAACGCCTTTTCTACCCAACACTCTAGACGCAATTAAGATACCGGCACAGTTGATGGCGCCGTGCAGACCGCCGAATGTTTCGTTAGCCGTGGAAACGGCCGTTTGCACGTCCCCCTCGCTCACAACATTCGTTTCGACAAACTTGGCTGCTGCTCCCAATTCAGACGCTATTGCTTGACCCGCTTCCACATTTAGGTCAGCAATAATCACATTTGCACCCGCATCAACCAGACGGCGCACACAAGCTGCTCCTAATCCAGAACTGCCACCCGTTACTAAAAATGTTTTCTGCTGCACCCGCATTTGTTCCTCCCATCGTTTAAAAAAAGGTTCTATAGGATTTCATGGGGTAAGACCCACATATTGTGTCGGAGTGGAGGCTTTATTCGGAGTGGGGGCTTTAGCCGGTTCTCACGGCACATGTTCCGGCTAAAGTCGCCACTCCCCTTGAATTCCCAAAGAGCCAAAAAAATAGAGTCTTATAATTGTAAGCTTGTTATTTTACGACGCAAACGTGAATATTCTGTTTCAGAAGTAGAATTTCCCCAGAAACTTTCAAAAGGCACATTGGCTTGGTAATCAGTTTCCGGGGAATTATGCATTATTTTTGAAACAGTGTAATGAATGCGCTTCATTTAATTTCACGACACATTCACATGGTTACTGTATCACAAGATATAGCAAATCTAAACGGTTGCCGACTACACTAATTGCAATAAGTATTGTTAGTAGAGAAGTGAAGGAGCATATGAAAACCGCACAAGATCAGCAAGGAAACTCAATACAGGCGTCAGAACATGCAGAGAAAACGGCCGTTTGTCCACATTGCGGCGGGGTATTGACGTTACGCAGCCGACGTGCTATGAATAATGGGCAAGTTGCCTATTTTTGGCGACATGCGAGTAATCAAAATCGGAATTGTCGAGCAAGACGAAATCCGGTCAACTTAGGTTAAAAAGCTGCCATGCGGACGACTCACATTTAAGCAAGTTTGGCAGTTTTCATATCTACAAGGATGAACTCATGTGTGGTCGTTTTGCGTTAATTAGTGATACAGAAACGCTTATCGATGAATTTGGTGTAGCGCCTGAAACGCTTACAGCTTTACCTCCTTCCGTGCCACGATACAACGTGGCCCCCACCCAACCAGTTGCTGCTATTCGGCTCAATCCCAACAAAAAACGAGAACTAACCTTTTTCCAATGGGGTTTGATTCCTTCTTGGGCAAAAGATATAAAAATGGGGTCGCGCATGATTAATGCGCGCGGTGAAACGGTGGCTGAAAAACCATCTTTTCGGGCTGCGTTTAAGCGCCGTCGCTGTATCATCCCCGCAGATGGATTTTATGAATGGCAAAAGCTAAGCAGCCGCAAACAGCCCATGTACATTCATCAAGCAAATGGCGCACCATTTGCGCTCGCAGGCTTATGGGAGATGTGGCGTAGCCCCGATGGGGATGCCCTACAAACATGTACGATTATCACAACCACTCCCAATGAACTCATGGCTCCGATTCACAATCGGATGCCGGTCATTTTAGAGCGAGAAGATTTTGATATGTGGCTGGACCCAGGTGATTGTCCCGAACAAGGGTTGCATTTGATACGGCCGTTTCCCTCCGAAAAAATGGCCGCCCACCCAGTCAGCACCTTTGTTAACAGACCCATCAATGATGCACCCCAATGCATTCAACCCTTAAACTAACCTATGACATTAACACCAGCAATTTTTCTTGATCGAGATGGCGTGATAATAGAAAATCGCGCCAATTACGTGCGTTCCTGGGAAGATGTTGAATTCTTTCCGCAGGCGCTCACCGCAATGGCGCGACTCAGTAAACTTCCGTATAAAATTATTATGGTGACAAATCAATCGGCTGTGGGACGCGGCATTATTTCGCTAGAAACGGCCGTTTCAATCAACAATCGGGTGATAGAAAGAGTAGTGGGGGAAAACGGCCGTATTGACGGAGCCTACATATGCCCCGCTGCCCCTGGCGACAACACCCCCTGCCGCAAACCTCAACCCGGCATGTTACTTCAAGCAGCAGAAGAGCATCACATTGATCTATCTCGTTCTATCATGGTTGGCGACGCATTAACAGACTTACAGGCCGGGAGAGCGGCTGGTGTACAGCATTCAATAATCTTATTAACTGGGAGAGGCAAAGAGCAGATTAAATTGCCTACAGCAACTCAATCTGCTCCATTTCCAATCTATAAAAATCTATCGGCGTTTGTTGAAGGTTTTTATTTTTAGACGAAAAGTTGAGAACTTTTAACTGCAAATCTAAAAGCAGTTTCTTTAAAGCAGCCCTGCAATTCGGCTTGAAGCTATTTTAGTGCGTGCTTCACCGTTAGCACTCTGTCCTTCTTCACCATCATCCTCTGCATCTAAATGATCAGACAAATCAGCTTCATACGGTTCACGATAATATTGAAGCGTGCTATAACCTGCACTGCGAGTCTTAACCGAGTTCAGTACAGACCCAATCAAATTTGCATTGATCTCTTTAAGTTTCACAACAGCCTGGTTAATCTGATTCCTCCTGGCCGAGGTTCGGGCAACCAAAATCACACCATCAACCCGACGACTGAGAATCAAGCCTTCAGAAACTGATAAGAGTGGTGGGCTGTCTAATATTACAAAATCAAAACGATCATCAACCAGTTTCAATAATCTCAGCATCTTCGCAGAACCAAGCAATTCAGCAGGGTTTGGTGGAATTGGGCCACAAGTCAATAAGTTAAGCCGTTCAGCAGGAGCCGCCTGTATCGTATCCTCAATTAATTTAAAGATTTCTTCATCACTATTACGAGAATTCATTTGCAAGAGCATACTCGTCAAGCCACGTTTATTAGACATCTCAAAAATTTGATGTTGGGTTGGGCGGCGCAGGTCAGCATCAATGAGCAACACATTGTAACCAGCTTGGGCCAACACAACAGAAAGATTCGACGCCGTTGTACTCTTTCCCTCACCTGGTGTAGCACTAACGACCAGCAAACTCTTGATTTCTCGATCATCTTCAACGTTTGAAAACTGAACGGCCGTTCTCACCATCCGATAAGCCTCGGCCGTAGGTGATAATGGCTTCGCAATCGTAATCAGTTTTGAATCATCTTCCTTTAGCTCAGCAATACCGGCTAATACAGGAAGACTCGTCACTTTGCTTAATCGCTCAGTTGTGCCAATTGAGTTATCCAAATATTCTAATATATAGGCAGCCGAGCCTGCCAAAACCAAACCAATCGCCGCCGCCATAACAACAGTTATCGTATTACTTGATTCAATCGGCCAGCTTGGGAATGTCGCCGGTTCAATGACAGAAATAGCATTCGTGGCCCCTTGTTGTGTGCTAGAAAGCAAATCAGCATAATTGGTTTCCAAGTCATATAAACTCCCTGCAAGCTCGTTTATCTCTACCTGCAAAAGAGAAATTTCTCTGGCACTTGTCAATGTTGACAGTTCTTTTTGTTTCTCTTCAATTGCAGCTTGACCTTCCATAATTGCAGTTTGATAATTGTCAAGCTGTCTGTTGATGAATGCCTGACGATCAATATCTCGCTGTTGACCGCTCGGGCTTCGTAAAATAATTTGTCGAGTCAACTCGGCAGCAACCGCCTGTGCCCGTTGTGGGTCTGTATCAATAACAATAATATCGATCAAATTATCTACACTTTGCACATAAATCTCTGGCAACCATTCCAACCCCAATGCATCCATCGTGTCTTGCCGCACCGATGTACGTCCAGACATGTCCACATAGAAGCTTGCAAGCTGCTGAGTTAAAAACAAATCACTACCGGACGGGTTCAACTGCTCCAACGCACTACCAACAGCCAATGTAGCCGAGGATTGATATTTAAGTGGTTGCTGACGCGTTGCAAAAAAGCTAGCACCGCCCGCAATCATGGTTGATAATGCTATTAACCACCACCATTTTAATATAGGAGCAATATAGTCTCGAATTTCCATCTACTGATCCTTATCTAAAAAACTCATAAGAGTCTAAACGCTAATCAACTAAACAGCAGCTTCTTTTAATGCCTTTGTTATTAAATGCTCAAGCATTAGATGAATATCCTCTACATGTTCAATACAATCGCTAGGAACATGTAAATGAATATCAACCATCCCTCCCAATTTTCCAGAGTCAAATCCGGTAAATCCAATAGAAATTGCCTTTGATTGTTTTGCAACCGCTATTGCATTTAAAACATTGGGAGAATTGCCGCTTGCTGATATACCAATAACAACATCACCTGGTGCTACGAGGCTGGCAAGCTGTTTGGCAAATACGTTTTCATACCCTTCATCATTAGCATAGGCCGAAAAAATAGCCATATTATCAGCCAATCCGATTACCTTAAAATCTGATATGCTAGATTTCCGGGTATTCTTAGCTAAATCGCAAACAAAATGAGAGGCAGTAGAAGCGCTACCCCCATTTCCCATAATAAAAATGCGCTGCCCTCCCAATCGGGCTTCATGCAATGTCGCAATCGCTTGTTGTATGGGAATTTCATCAAGCTGATTTAAAGTTTCAATTAAGTCTGTTATATAAAATTTCACTGGATTCATACTTCACCACATTATGAGTATACTAAATTTTATTCTTTATCGTTGATAATCAAAAATGATTTTTGATCCGTCCTGACCTAACGCAAAACGATATTCCTGGAAATCATTTAATGCCTCACGAACTTTTTCCTGACTACCGTTTGGGCAATATAACAATAAAAATCCGCCCCCACCGGCACCGGAAATTTTGCCACCAAGTGCCCCAGAACGCCTTGCAGTTTTGTACATATCATCCAAAGCTGGATTACTGATTTGAGTCGCCAATTGCTTTTTCAATTCCCAACTAGCGTGCAACAACTCGCCAACAGAATCTACTTTACCCGCTTCGATTTCAGCACGTGCAGTATGTGCAATATCTTTCATCTCACCAAGAATTGTAGTGCGGTCTCCAATATTCTGTTTTTGTTCAACCAAAATATTGTCAGCTTTTCTTGTAACACCTGTAAAAAACAGCAGCAAATTGTCACTTAACTGGTGAAGTGTTCTTTCAGATGTTTTTAGTTTTTCACTAACAACTTCGCCAGACTCATTAAATTCCATAAAGCGCAAACCACCATATGCAGCAATATATTGATCTTGAATGCCGATGGGTTTGCCAAGAATCTCTCGCTCAATTTCACAAGCTTCTTGTGCCAATTGCTCTGTTAATGCAGGTGTTCTTAACAGCGTATACATGGCGTGCAAAGATCCAACCGTCACTGTGCTTGAAGACCCAAGCCCTGACCCTTGAGAAGGAATATCACCCATTGTTGTGATTTCTATACCCTTCGTTATGCCAGTTTTCCGCAATGCCTCTCGAATCAGCTCATGCTTAATTTCATCAACACTATCAACCATTTCGGTTTTGGTATAGCCGATTCGCAATTTATCATCAAAACGTTTTTTTATTGTGACAAAAATATATTTGTCAACAGCAGATGTTAATACACAACCCCCATGTTCTCGATAGTAAGAAGGAAAATCAGTACCTCCGCCAAACAAACTAACACGCAAAGGTGTCTGGATAATAATCATTGTCTTGCCTTTATCATTTATGAAAAATCTGGTTTGCGCATTACACTGCAATAACAGATTTTAATTATTACTATATTGGGGTTCACCAGACTGGAGGAGAACACTTTCGTATATGTTTTCCAGTCTTTCAGCACTCGTGGTCCAAAGATGATGGTTTTCGATGTAAGTGCGTCCAGCATCACCCAATTGACGCCGGTAATTTGAATCATTCAGTAAAGAAACAATTGCATTTGCAAATGTTTCAGCTGTATCAGCAACAAGCAAGTCACGTTCAGGGACAATATTGATTGCAGATACAGCTCGGGGTGTGGTAACGACTGGCGTCCCACAGGCCATTGCTTCAAGTACTTTGTTTTGAATGCCAGCCCCATAGGTTATTGGCGTCACAGCAAGCGTAGCTTGACAAAGATACGGCCGTATTTCCGGCACCGTCCCAGTCACAGTAACCATTGGATGTGATGCTAGTGCCTGAATTTCTCGTGTGGGATCTTTTCCTACAATAAACAACTGCGCATCATCCCGTTCTGCCCACACATGCGGCATAATGTCATGAAACAAATGCATGACCATTGATATATTTGCATGGTAACTCATCTTACCGGAGATAACGATAGTAGCTGGGTCCGGTTCTATTGTTGTATCCGGTCTAAAAGCATCCGTATCAACACCATTCGGGATAACTGAGATAGGTGCTGTATGTTTACCATCTGGTTTCAGCGACAGCAATGCCTTCTTATCAATAGGTGAAGTAACCAAGATATGATTAAACTTATCTAAAAGCATTCCTTCATATTTTTCTGTACGTTTCAGCTCAAACATACTTCGAATACGGCTTTTTAAATCATTACTCTTGGCGGCCGCCTGTTTAAACAAGTGTGAAATACAATCAACACTATCCCAAACCACGGGTAAATTGGTATTCTCTTTTAACTGCAACCCATAACGTGCGCCACGCAAATGCTCGACATGGACAACATCATAAGAGGTGTTGCCATTTAAGTGTGACAACAAATTGGCGTCCCAAGAATAACTGGTCTGCAATGGATCGCCAGATAAAAGGGCTGGTAAACAGTTCAATAAGGATCGCCAAGCTGGCATAGGCAGGGCTTTCACTTCATAAACAAATTGGCGCAGCTGTTCAATTAGCTCTTGCTCTTGTTCATTTACCCAAACCGTGAAAACAGTCACTTGATGTCCACGATCTGCCAGAGAACGAATTAAATTATACGGCCGTACCCTTACTAAACTAGGCACATATGGAACAACAAATAGAATGTTCATAATATTTACATTACATCTTTGTCAAATCTAATTAATAAAAATATAAAATTCGCGATCACATGTTTACTACAAGTTAGAAGTATCGTTTTGCAGAATACAAACACCATTTCGTAGTCTGAAACAAAGTTATCAATTCAAGCTTACCGATAGTCTTACAGCAAAATCTCTATAAATCTATACCTCCCTACTCCTAAACCCTTAGTACTGACGCTTATTTCCTATTTACCTGTTGAGCTTTTTAAACTATAGTCCGCTTTGTTCTTCACGCGAACAGAGCGTTTTTTGTTGCCTTTGAATTTTCTATAAAGTGGAACCAATTCTTCTAATCTCATGTAAAGCCAGATACATCTCGCATGTACATCTTTGCACATAAATTAATGACTATCAATGGATAATGTGCCGGGGTGTCCTAAATCCAATTCAAGCTTTGCATGTCTTAAATTGAAAAATTTTGCAATGGGTTACCTACTAACAAACATTTGGATCAAAATAAAGAGTCTTTTATGCTATATCGTCCCAAAATATCAAGATTTCATTTGCTGCTTTGCCTACTTTGCTGTGGGGTTGTGTTCATTACTGCGATTGCTCAGGCAAAACCAATAACCAATCAAACTGCATCCCCCACAAGGCAAATCAACATGCCATATCTGGAAGGTCGTGAATATCTGCCAGCAGTTATTTGGTTTGGGCAAGTAGATGGGATGAATAATCATGTAAACGGCCGTATTGCATACTACCAAGACAGTCTTCATTTTACTTTTCACATATTCGATCAATGGCTTTGGTATGATACGACTCCAACCGCGTCAGAGTTTAAAAATTGGGACACAGTTACCCTGTACTTACAAGCCGATGGTAATCGCGGTGTATCACCAACAACCAATGCTTATCAATTCTCCTCACAATTAAAAGATTACCACGAACCAACTGAAAATTTTCAAACTGTTAACAATTGGAATGGCGCAGCATGGGTTTCAAATTCAGCATAAATTTCAACCACCACAGGGTGGAAAGGCGTTGCCCTCAACAATAATGACCAGG
>QQUD01000268.1 GCA_008501785.1 Chloroflexota bacterium | reverse complement strand
TGAAAACGGCCGTATTCTTCCCGTCCGTGATACCTTGAAACTGGTACGCCAAGTCGCCGATGCGCTCGATGCTGCCCACCGCGCAGGCATCGTGCATCGCGACATCAAGCCCAGCAACGTGCTGCTCCATCCTGACGGCACGCCCGTATTAACAGATTTAGGCATTGCCGCCGTTTCTAGCAGCACCCAACTCACCAAAACCGATGTGACAATGGGAACCCCTCATTACATGTCACCCGAACAGGCCAAGGGGCAAAAAGTAGACCATCGTGCCGATTTATATGCGCTCGGCATCATTTTGTACGAACTGCTCTCTGGCAGCGTCCCATTTTCAGGCGACAGCCCACTGGCCGTAATGCACCAACATGTGTACGAACCCCCATCACCACTGCATTTGGTTACACCCGGTCTATCAGATGCAACCTATCACGTTGTAGACAAAGCATTGCAAAAAGAGGCCAAAAACCGGTTTACCTCGGCAAGAGAAATGATGGCCGCTTTGGATGACGCTCTGGCTGCCGAAGCAACCGTTTTACCCACACCACGACAGCCCGAAACGCCTTCAGATTTTGAAACGCTGGCAACCAGTGTGGTTCACTCGGTTGAGCCGCCGGAACCACCGCCACCTGGTGAGACGCCATCACCACCCCCACGCCGTAAATGGTGGATCGGTGGGTTGGTTTTGCTAGCCCTGCTTCTTTGTGGTGGTAGTTGGTTTGCCATTCGAGCTGTTGGAAATTTATTTGCACCAACGGAGTTTGACCCGCTGCCCCCACCTGTAACAGAAGCGCCAACAGAAGTTGCTACAGAAACGGCCGTTTCCCCCACCACCATCACCGCCACACCCGAAACAAATGTAAATGGGACGGCCGTTCGCCTCGCCACACCGCCAACCATCGACGGCAGCCTGTCCGATTGGCCTGCTGCGGTGCCAATTCTTTCACCGTTTCGTGTTTATCAACATGAAAGCTGGGATGGCTCAGATGATGTAACGGCCGTTTGGCGCATCGGCTGGGACGACATAAGCTTGTACATCGGCGTCATCGTCGAAGATGACATTCATGCCCAAATTAACACCGGCAATCAATTATTCAAAGGCGACAGCATCAGCCTGCAACTTGACACCTCAGCCATAGACAACGGTGAAACCCTGGTCAGCCCTGATGATTACCAGCTTGATTTCTCGCCAGGCAACTTCACAACGCTGCCTGCCTCAGCTTTCCGCTTTCAGGGCACAGCAGAAAATCGGATGCTGGATGCGCTTGGACATGCTATTACTATAGAAGCACTGTCAACCGATAATGGGTATGTAATAGAAGCAGCTATCCCCTGGAACGATTTAAACACGCGTCCAGAAGCGGGGCAGGTGCTTGGTGCGGCTTTAAATGTGACAGATAATGATTCGGTAGAAACGGCCGTTCAAGAAGTCTTCTACTCACACGTTTCTTCCCGAACCTTTAGCAATCCAACAAGTTGGGGCACACTGACACTGGCTCCCTAAAGATGGCAACAGTGGATAAGAGTAAGGAACGGATAAAAGACGCTTTTTTATCCGTTCCTTACTCTTATCCGTTGTTGCTTTATACCGAAGGCCATTTCAAATGCGGGCGCGCTTTGCGACAATAGTCGAGCAAGTCAGAAATACGGCCGTTTCGCCAACAAAATCCCAACAATTCACGCACCTTTGCGCTCAAACCGTTGCTCCCCAAGTCTTCATACAGAATACCCAATTCCCAGCAAAGGTCTTGCAAATCATTCAAACCGAAATACTCAGTAATCTGTATCCTCAGCTGCTGCAAATCAGGTCTGGCTCCTAAAATATCTTCTGCATTCGCTTCATGTTGTGGCAAATTCACTGTGCTGTTTTCAATATAAGTTGCGCCTGCACCAATAACTGTATTGCTGTCGCCTTGAACAATCGTGCCGCTGCCGGTGACAGTCGCTTCGGTGGAGGGCGGTGTGTTGGAAACGGCCGTTTCATACCGCACCACCAATGCTTGCAATGTTTCAACCAATTCAGGCTGCACGTTTAACAGCTTCACCAGCTCCAATTTTAGCAAAGCGGCCGTTTCTGTTGGATACTGTTCATACCGGTCGGCAATCACCCGCTGTTCAGGATTTTGGCGCAGTGCTGCTAATACATTATTGTGTAGTTGACGAGCAATCTCATTGCCGGGAGGTTGGTTAGTTGGGTTGTTGAGGATGTTGAAAACGGCCGTTGTCACTTTGTCATTCATAATCCACCTGCGACCAAAACACTAATCACCATTCGAAATTTATTCTTTTGACCACTTACAAATAATGATAGCACTTCAGTTAACAAACAAAAAAAAGCCGCAGAATAATTGCTTACTCTGCGACCTATTAGTGACCCTGGTAGGAGTCGAACCTACAACCTTGAAATTAAGAGTTTCCTGCTCTGCCATTGAGCTACAGGGCCATACAACGATGTCGAATTATAGCCAAACTATTAAAACTGTCAACGCCGATAAAAAGAGAAAGAAATAGTCATTTTGGCACCTTTTTATAGGTAATTTTATCTATTTTCATACAGTTTTAATATACATGACTAACGTTATGTCTTTCATGTGATAATTTTCACTGATTACCTTCTGGGATTACAAATACACTATGGACAGGAGGAATATGCCCTTTGTTGGCAAACAAAACCAATTCATGCATCATACCTTACATCACGATTGGAGCAAGAGATAAGCAAGGGGTGGGACTTCCGCTGGGCAGTTTGGGCCTGATTTCCTGTTCGTTCTGATTCCATTATCCAAAAAAATAACGCTATTTTTGCAGGATAAATTGTTAACTTTATATTTCCAGGCTTTTACTGATTTTTAAACCCAGTCTGAATGTTCCGCCTAAAGGCAATGTGCCTTTGGGCGTTTTTTTTGGCAATAAACTGCCAGGAGGTGAAACTTGACCGTAGAAGCTCTACAAAATGAGGCTTCCCTCACTGCTGCCACTGTGCCTAAGCGAACATTTCTACAGGAAGTGATCGAAGACACGCCAGGTAGCAACCCCCGATTTGAAATGTGTATACAATGTGGAACTTGCGGGGGATCCTGTCCATCTGGCGCGGACATGGAGTTTAGTCCAAGGCGCATATTTGCGATGATTGAAGCTGATATGCGTGAGGAAGTTCTAAAGGCCAATACCTTTTGGTATTGTGTCTCCTGCTATTACTGCATGTCTCGCTGTCCACAAGAAGTCCATATTACGGACCTCATGTATACGTTAAAGCGCAAAGCGATTCGAGAAGGATACTCTCAAGAGTCCAGCGCTAGTGACGCACCCGATTTTTCTGAATTCTTTGTCGATGCAGTGATGAAATACGGCCGTTCCTTCGAATTAGGACTGGCAACCCGATATCACATACGCCATCACCCGCTCGATGCCTTCAAATTGGCAGGGTTTGGTTTAGAAATGCTGCGACGTAATCGCATTGATATAACACCAAGTCGCATTAAAAATCTGGACCAACTAAAGAAGATTATGGCAGAAGCAGAAAAAATAGGTCGCGTCGAAAGAGAGCAAAGAGGAATCAAATGAAATATATTTACTATCCCGGATGCTCTTTGGAAAAAAACGCAGCGGCCTACAACAATTCAACCCTCGCTATTGCTGAACCATTAGGCATTGAGTTTCAAGAAGTTGACGATTGGAACTGCTGTGGAGCCGTTGAGTTCATTGCTGTTGACAAAATGCAAGCCTATGCATTAACAGCCCGCAATTTATCACTGGCGGAAAAGCAGCAGACCAACGGCGAAGACATGGTAGCTCCTTGCAGTGCTTGTTTTCTCAACTTGAGCAAATGTGATGCCTATTTGTCAGCTTCATCAGACTTGGCTGGCAAAGTCAACCAGGCGCTGGCCGCAGGCGACATGACCTATACACCTGGAAATGTGCATACACGCCATTTGCTGGATGTGCTTGTGAATGATATTGGGTACGAGAAAGTGGCTGAAAAAATCAAGAAGCCACTTTACGGCTTGCGTGTGGCCGCTTATTACGGCTGCCTCATCGTAAGACCCGGTTTTCTGGATGAGTTTGACGACCCAGAATACCCAACCAGTTTAGACGATCTAATGAAATCATTAGGCGCAACGGTCGTTGACTTCCCCATGAAGGCGCACTGCTGTGGCGGGCACATGACCCAAATCAGCGACGACATTGCGTTAAACATGATCAACAACCTGTTGAAAAATGCGCAAGATTATGACGCTGACGTGATTGTCACCATTTGCCCAATGTGCCAGTTGAATCTGGATGCCTATCAAAAAGATGTAAACAAGGCATTAGGTACCAATTACAACATCCCCATCCTGTACTTCACGCAGTTGATTGGTTTGGCTTTGGGCATGGAAGCTGAGGAGTTGGGCTTTGGCAAAGAGATCATTGATGCGCAACCGGCATTGGCAAAAATTGGTGTAGAACCGCCAAAGAAAGAGAAAAAGAAACGGCGGCCTAAAAAAGCACTGCCTTTGCCCATTATGCCGGAGGAGAAATAAGCCATGAGTAAAGAACGAATTGGCGTATACACTTGTCATTGCGGCACAAATATTTCCGCTGTCGTTGACGTGGAAGATGTGGCCGTGTGGGCTGGCGAACAGCTCGAAGACAGCGGTGTCGTCGTTTCGCGTGACTACCAGTTCATGTGCTCCAGCTTGGGGCAAGAACTGATTCAAGACGACATCAAAGAAAAAGGATTGACTCGTGTTGTCGTGGCTGCTTGCTCCCCTCATCTACACGAACAAACCTTCCGTACAGCATGTAGCAAAGGTGGATTAAACCCATTCCTGTGCGAAATGGTCTCCATTCGCGAACAGGTTTCCTGGGTACACACCGACAAAGAAGTCGCCACTGAGAAATCGAAGGCATTGATTTCAGGTGGTGTCAAACGAGTCGCATTACACGAACCCCTAGAACCGCTGCATGTTCCAATCAACCCAACGACATTGGTTGTCGGTGCTGGTATTGCTGGCATCCAGGCAGCCATCGAACTTGCTGACGGTGGTTTCCCTGTCATTTTGGTAGAGCGTGAACCCTCAATCGGTGGGCATATGGCCCAATTTGACAAAACTTTCCCCACGCTGGACTGTGCAGCCTGTATCTTGACACCCAAAATGGTGACAGCAGGCGACCATAAAAATATCACCCTCATGTCGTACAGCGAGGTGGAACGGGTAGATGGGTATGTCGGTAATTTCACGGCTACCATTCGCAAAAAGGCACGTTTCGTTGATGAGGATGCCTGCACGGGCTGCGGTATTTGTATCGAGAAATGTCCAATTAATGTGATTGATGACGTGTTTGAAGCTGGCGTTGGCTATCGGAAGGCTGTTTATCGGCCATTCCCGCAAGCCGTACCCAAATTCCCGGTCATCGATGTACCAAATTGCACGTACTTCAAACGCGGCAAATGTAAAGCTTGTCAGGTCTTCTGCCCCACCCAGCCAAACTCAATTGACTTCGAACAAAAAGATGAATTGATTCAGGTTGATGTTGGTAACATCATTTTGGCAACAGGCTATGATTTGTTTGATGCACGACGGATTCCGCAGTATGGATACGGCCGTTTAGCCAACGTCTTCACCAGCCTCGAATTTGAGCGCATGTGTAATGCCTCAGGTCCGACCAATGGTGCCGTTGTGCTGCGAGATGGCGTCTCCGAACCGGAAGCTGTCGCCGTCATCCACTGCGTTGGCAGTCGTGACCGCAACTACAACAACTACTGCTCCAACATCTGCTGTATGCAGAGCGTCAAATTCGCGCATCTCGTCAAAGAACGAGTTGGGCCGAACACTGAGGTCTACAACTTCTACATTGACATGCGTACAGCCTTCAAAGATTACGACGAATTCTATCAGAAGGTACTCGCCGAAGGTGTCCACTTCATTCGCGGACGTGTGGCCGAAGTGACAGACGCCGCTCGTCGCCCCGGCGAAGAAGGCAAGATCATCATCCAGGCCGAAGACACCTTCATCGGTAAACAGCGTCGTATTCCAGTAGACATGGTTATCCTTTCCGCTGGTTTAGAACCACGTGCCGACTCGAAAGAAGTTGGTCATAAATTCGGTATTGCTTGCAGTACCCAAGGCTTCTTTACCGAAAAGCATCCGAAACTGGACCCAGTGGCTACCATGACAGAAGGTATCTTCATTGCTGGTTGCGCTCAAGGACCTAAGGATATCCCGGCAAGCGTCGCTCAAGGCGCTGCCGCAGCGGCTCGTGTACTAGGACGCATTCACCAGAAAGAGTTGGCGCTAGAACCCATTCGGGCCAGCGTCATCGAGGAATACTGCTCCGGCTGTCGCATTTGCAACAACCAGTGCCCCTTCAACGCCATCTCATTCGACGACGAGAAGATGGTCACGGAAATCAACGCGGCACTTTGCCAGGGCTGTGGCACCTGTGTTGCAGCATGTCCTTCCAACGCTATTACCGGTACCCAGTTCAGCAATGACCAAGTACTGGCACAGCTCGAAGGTATGTTGATAACTGACTTTAGTGGTGGTCGAGTACGCGTACTTGAACCGGAGGTGGCCTGATAATTGACCATTTTTAATGGTCAATTATCTGAGGAGAACAATTATGGCTGAAGAAAAACAATTTGAGCCTTTAATCATCGGCTTCACCTGTAACTGGTGTAGCTACCGGGCGGCCGACCTGGCGGGTATGTCACGCGTGAAATATCCACCCAACGTGCGCCTGATCCGGTTGATGTGTTCTGGTCGTATGGACCCCACTTTCGTATTGAAAGCATTGAAAGGCGGGGCAGACGCGGTACTCATCACCGGCTGTCATCCAGGGGAATGTCATTACCTGGAACAAAATTATAAAGCTTACCGACGCTACATCATGCTCAAACGCACATTAGCGCAATTTGGTGTAGAAGAAGGTCGCGTCAAGCTGGTTTGGGCTAGTGCGGCCGAAGGCGTCCATCTGGCCGAAACGATTACCAAGATGGTCGAAGAGGTACGTGCTTTAGGTCCATTGAATTGGGACGGGGTCGTGGCTGCAAACGGCGACCATCCCATTCATCATGAAGCAAAAGAGGCGGTGCCAGCATGAGTGAAAACGGCAAACCAAAACTAGCTATGTACTGGGCTTCCGGTTGTGGTGGCTGTGAAGTTTCTGTACTTAACATCGAAGAACACATCCTGACAGTGGATGAGGTGTTTGACATCGCATTCTTCCCCTGTATTGCCGATTTCAAAGTGAAGGATGTGGAAGGATACCCGGACGGCTACATTGATTTGTGTCTGTTTAACGGGGCCGTTCGCAACTCCGAAAACGAGGAAATGGCAAAACTGCTGCGGAAGAAATCGAAGGTAATGGTTGCTTTTGGCTCCTGCGCCTACGAGGGTTGCATCCCTGGTCTTTCAAATTTGACTTCGAAAGAAGCCACGTTGAAAACAGTTTACCTGGACAATCCTTCGATTGACAATCCAGACGGCATCATTCCTCAACCATTTACGGAAGTGCCAGAAGGGACATTGGAAATTCCTGTTTTCTACCATACCGTTAAATCACTCGATCAGGTTGTGAACGTAGATTACACCATTCCTGGCTGCCCACCGGAACCACACCAAATTTGGGCGGTTTTGCAAGCAGTTGTGGGCGCTTTGACACAAGGCGCGGCGCTACCGCCTGCTGGCTCGATTATCGGCGCTGGTATTGCGGCTGTCTGTCAGGATTGTGAGCGGAAAAAGGATGTGAAGAAGATTGATGGCTTCTTCCGACCTTACGAAGTACTGCCTGATCCGGAAATATGTTTGCTTGAACAAGGCCTCATGTGTATGGGACCCGCAACACGCGAAGGGTGCGGCGCACTTTGTCCACAAGTGGGCATGGGATGTCGCGGCTGTTACGGTCCATTAGATGGTGTTGAAGATCAAGGTGCCAAGATGATGACGGCGATTGGTTCGGTGCTAAATGTTGGCGAAGTTGGCCAGGATTTAGACGAATTTGAACGAAAACTTGATGAGATGGTCGATACCATTGCCGATCCGGCGGGGACTTTCTATCGGTTTAGCATGTCGCATTCGTTGTTAAAGCGAGCGAAGGTGAATGGTAAATAACTATGAGTACAAAACAAATTACGATTGACCCAATCACCCGCCTGGAAGGTCACGGCAAAATTGAAATCTTTCTTGATGATGAGGGAGATGTCAAAAATGCGTA
>QQUD01000927.1 GCA_008501785.1 Chloroflexota bacterium | reverse complement strand
GGCGATTTGAACTGTTTTACCTGTCCACAAAAACAGCGATAAAAGTGCCCAACAATTGTTTTTTCATCTACGGCTCTATACTCAATTTCGCCTTCTTTGACGCCGTAAGAACTTGATTTTTCCAGGAAATCTTCCAGGGATTTCGATTCGCTCATTAGGCGTTTTGCGGTTTTTCTGGTGCCTTGATTACAGCATTTTCGGCCACAAGCTTGCATGACTTCGATGGCGGATTGTGTGCCCATTGAAGTTTGTAGTCTGGAAACGGCCGTTTTCCACCAATCAGCTCTTTGTTCCGGCTTAAACGATGCATAAACATCAGAATCTTTCATGACGCTTTGCAGCGTTTCCTCATCCACTTCTTTTTCTAAAATTTTCGCAAACCTACCAATCCTACCCGTCCATGGGATACTCATTTTATTCTCCATTTTATTGAAGGTTGAGGTGTTATACCCAATCGATTCGTGGCGGTTTTCTCTCGATTATGTTTTTGAACCTGGGGATTGGATGTCCAAGCGCCAAAGCGCCATACAGATTGTTTTCAGATGGAATGCCCAGCAGGCTTGGCATACGCCGGTTCCATGCCCGCGCCATCGGAGCACGACACGGAGCGAGTACCCATCCGGTGTAAAAGTGCCCAATCCCCAATGCGTGGGCAACTAAGGATGCATTCTGCAACGCCAATTGTGCATTGACGTCCCCGTACCCATCCGTTTGGCGAGCATGAAAAGCCAGTAACACCGGTGCCCCTTTGAGTATGAGATCCGCGCCAGATTCAAACATCTGTATCATCTGTTTGAATCCCGGTATTTCGTGCAGGCCACTCTCGGCCGAATTCCGGTCAGCCAGCAGCGCCATTGTTCTGAATAATGGGTTAGCAAAGCGTTTGATTTCAAACTTTAGATACTCGATGACCAGCGCAGAAACCTTATTCAGCACAGCTTTATCCTGAACAACGAGAAACTCTGTGCTCTGCGAGTTGTGACCGCTAGGCGCAAAGCGTGCTCCGTCGATGATTGTCTCGATAGTGTCCTTCGCCACCGGCTTATTTCGAAATGCCCGGATGGAGCGCCTGCTCTTGATCAGTTCCAGTACCTGGTCTGTTGTGGGCATCTGCTCAAACTGGATCGCCCGTGTCGTGGTTGATGGGAATTCAGAATGCTCGATCACATTTTGTGGGCAGACGGCCACACAATGACCACAAGCAATGCAGTCTTGTTCATTCGTCAGCTCGGGTATTGCCAGTTTTTCCCGTTGGACAAATACGTCCGCAGGGCACACGCGGGCGCACAGCCCATCCTTCTTACATCTGCTACGGTCCATAGTGATTGTATACATTGTTCCTCCTTGATTAAGTAACTGTTCATGAATAAGTTAGCGCTTTCCAGATTGGTCCAATCTCTGAGATTGGACCAATCTCGCTAAGTTAAAAACAAACGGTTACTAAGTATTCTCTTTGTACAAACCCGGTTTTTTGTTCTATCTATTTGGCATCGGTTGCAGTCTATGGTGATCGGCTACATTGTTTATCCTTGACCATATATTTGGATTGCACTTTTGCTTGTGTCAGACAATTAGTGGGTTCTTAGATCATGCCCATAGACCAGTTTGACTTCTGGATAGCGTTCTTTGAAAAGAATGATGCGTTCCAATACTTCCTGGCCGCCTTCAAGATCGCTGGAATAGGTTCCCGGCCCGATCCCGGTCTCAAATTGGTAATGATCGTTGCAGGCATCGCCAGTGAAAAGAACCTGTTCATCAATGCCGTTTATTAGAAAGATCACATGTCCGGCGCTGTGCCCACTGGACGAGATCGCCCAGAACGAACCATCCCCAAAAACATCAATGGCCTTCCCCAGTGGCAGTAAATCAATGCCTTCGGCAAAATTAAATTCTTGCAGTTCATCGATACCCGCTAAATGATCGCCATGCATGAAAAATCTGAAGTTGGCATACCGTTCATTCTTCCCGGCGACATAAGGAATGTCCTTGGGCAAATCGACGATGCCCGCCGTATGGTCCATATGCAAATGGGTGAGAAAAACACCTTGTAGTTGAATTTTTTCCTGTTCGACTATCGCGGCAATGTGGGTGTTGGGTTCCTGGGACCCTTTTGCCAAATAAGGCGCTACCATAATGCCTTTGTTCGTACCGTAGGGATTGTCAACATAAGACGAATCCAGTCCGGCATCGATCAAGTATGTGCCCATCTGCTGATGTGCAACGACCCCCACATTGACAGGGATATCAATCACTTTATCAGCGATATTTTGGGCTTTTTCATGTTCTAAATTCATGATACCCCCCAAGGTGGTTTGATTGATGCCGGTTGAATAGGTGCGGATTGTAATCGGTTGTGGATGTGCCAGAATTTCATCTAAATGTTGGTATGTGGCTTCTGGTGTGGTAAACGGCCGTCTTGCGATTACTGATGGATACCCGACCACAAAAAGAAACACGCCCAACAACATACAAATTAGTGCTATTCCAGGTAATAATTTTCTAACCCTTATCATCTGTTTTCTCGCTTATATATCAATTGTTGTAAAAATTGATATATCACAATCATCAGTACGTTTATCATTCATGTGAATTTCTTAGCCATGCTTCCAAACGTTTTCATACCCCACAAGGGTGAATGAGGGGGTGATTCGGACACCTCTCCGCTGGTTTGAAACTCAAAATCTCACTGTTCAATGTCAAAAGCTTTTTACCGGCGCTTCAATAATTCCTTGCCACCAACGTCAAATTTAAATGATGAACCTAAGGCGCTCTTTGGACACACATTGACACAGGTGTTGCAAAAAACGCATTCGGTAGAGAGCACGCGCTCGCCATTCTTAATGTATTCTGGGATGCGGATGTCCATCGGACACATGCGCACACAAGCGTTACACTCATTGCACTTATCCGCATCACCATCAATTTTGAGCATTGAAAAACGAGCAGTGACCTTCATCAAAACAGTGGTCGGGCATACGTACTTACAAAAAGCCCGGTTGTCACGCAAGATGACAGCCAAAGCAATGCCCAAACCATAGTAGAAGACGTTCCCAACAAGCAGCCAATAAAAATGTGTAGATTCAGTCTGATAACGATTATCAAAGACATACCAGAGAACGAGCACAAGCAGCAAACTTAGCAGGAAATGGAGATACCGCAGCCATTCCCACTTGCGGTGTACGCGTCCAGAGCTTTTTGTGTAAGGTAATAAATCGAGAACCATGACGGTCCAACATGACCAGCCGCACCAGCCGCGATTAAAAATCAGTGGACCAAAAATTTTGGCAACGGCATAATGGATGGTCGATGCCTGAAACACACCGGCCAAACAGTAGAAAAAGAATCCTTCAATCTGCATGTTTTCTGAGTTGAGCACCCCCAGGTAGCCTAGTAAATAAAGCCCAACAAGGAAGAGCGCAAGTTTGCGGCCGATCGGTTTCTTCTTTTTCGGTAAGTAAGTGTAAACGCCCAACCCGACAGCAATGGATGTGCCGATATATCCGAAATTGAAGAGAAAGAAGATGTTTCCCATTGTTTGCCACATGACAATGGCAATAGTCCAGAAAGTAACGAGCAATATAGCCGGAACTTTGATTGCGCTAATAAAAGCTTCTTTGGTGTTTTGGTATTCTTTAGTCATGATTTCGCTCCTTCTCAGTTCGAATAATATCGAAAGCAGCCCGTTCGCTGAATAAATACTCCGCTTTAAAATCGGCGAGCGGGCTTTAACTTTTTATGCGATGGCTTTTCTATTCTTTCTCCATAAGCTCTCTGATCTTTCTCTCCTCCCAATCTGCACCGAAACTGGGACCAAAGCCGAAAACGGAAAGCGCATGAATAGCGAACCCAACGCCCCATCCCATAAGCGGCCAGATAAACCACAGGCTGTTAGGCGATACAATCATATTGATTGCAAACAGAATTAAGTTCACAACGACGTAAGCTGTAAGATGAATGTAAAAATCCTTTAACGACTCAACTCTTTCTTTAGCTTTTTGATATTTAACTTCTTTCGTGTTCATTTCGTCTCCTTTAAAATTGATTGTTTTGTTTCCTGTATCTGTCATTTCTGTCTCAAAAACTATGATTACAGGATAACGTTAACGGAGCCGAAAATAATCACATTTGAATGTGATCTTGAGGAAAAAAAGATGTGATTATTGGAGGGAAATAATGTGAGGGGGGGGATGTTACAGGAGGTTTAGTTCCCTGGCTTTAGCGATAGCCTGGGATCGTTTGTTAACCATTAGCTTACTATAGATGTTCTTTATGTGCGTGCGTACTGTATTTAAGCTAACCATAATTTGGTTTGCAATCTCTTTGTAGGACAGGTCTTGCGCCATCAGGTGAAGAACTTCCAATTCACGGTCGCTCAGGGTTTCGATCCAATCGGAGTCGGATTCTGATGGTTGTTTTTCAGCAGCTTTTTCCGGTTCAGCAGCAGGGAACGCGGCCAATAATTTGCGTACATAATTCGGGACGATATCTTTTTCGAGGGCTGCATACAGCAGTCGGGCCATCTGTGGTCCTTCATCAACAAATGTGCGAATGAAACTTTCTGGTTCTGCCAATTTTAAGGCACGTTCTAGCGTGGATATGGCCTGATCGGCTTTTCCATCCGCATCATAGGCCAACGCTTGAAGTGCTAGAAGTTCTACCACCTTTTTTTCCCACTCACTGTTTTCAGTTAACTCTAAAAGTTCTTTTAGAAGTACAAATGCATTGTTGATCTGTGTGCTATTTGAGAATTCCCGACCTAGAGTAATTAGAACCCGGGCATACATGCTGAAGGTTAGTTTTATATTAAATGAATTTCCTTCTAGCTTTACTTTGCTCTCCTTGAGCCACATATCTAGATTTTTTAAATTACCTTCCCGTAACCATAACCAGACATCAGGGTATTCTCCACCGCGCAAATAAAAAGGAGTATCGGGGCTGGGGTTTGAGTCTTTCGCTTTTTGAACCATATTGACAGCTTCGGCAATATCCCCTTGCGCTAATTGGACCCGTGCCAGAAGGCCATACCCAATGGTTTCAGCGCGACCATCTGCAGATTGTTTACATAGTTGAATGCCATCTGCAAGATGTTGGCTTGCATGATCTAGTTGGTTCAACTCATAAAATAATCTAGCGATGTCAATATGGATATAACCTGCTACAGGCATTGCCTTTCCATCCTGCTCAGCAAGTTGAAATAAGTCGTGGAATAACTCTAATGCTTGCTGAAGGTGCCCTTTCAGTTCTATGGTATGGGCAAGATTACAGCCACCACTAACTGCCAGCATTTTACTTCCAGAGGCTTTCCCAACAAGATATGATTCTTTAAAGGCATCTTTAGACCCGCTAAGATTGCCACTTCCCCAATAACTTGATCCCAGCATGATCGCATAATATCCACGAAACCAATCGTTCTCAGGTAAATTCTCAATTGCCTGGTTGGCGAACTCAAGGCCGTTTTTATAATCCCGTTGCCAGCGTGATCGGATCGCTTTCAATCCAGCTATATACCCCATCATTTTCATTTTTTGGGCATCGTCATTTGAAAAAGAATCCAGCAACCAATCCATGTTCTCTAGCCTTGGACCGACAACTTCTACTTGTCCGGTTAACAATAACGCCCAGGAATGATAAGTAAATAACCACGGGTGTTTATTAAGAGCATTGTCTGGAAGTCGATCAACCCAATTCAAGACAAACTGAAAATCGCTTTGTTCTAATGCTTTGTAGGCCCCTTTTTCGATCAAACGGGCAGCCATCTCGATATCATCACCGGCAAATGCATGCTGAATGGCATGCGATAATTCGCCGTTCCTGTCGTACCAGGTTACAGCTTTGGCGTGCAGATCTTTAATCAGATTGGGATGCGTTGTATTAAGCCGTTGTTGCAGTAGTTCAGCAAAAAGATGATGGTAGCGGTACCAGCGCCGTTCATTGTCCAGCGGGATAATAAAGATGTTGGCGCGTTCAAGCATTTCAAGAGTTTCCTGACCATTTTCTTGGCCGGTGACTGCTTCACAAAGGGAACCTGTAAGCCGATCTAGAATAGCGGTTTGCAGTAAAAAAGTCTGAGTTTCTTGCGGCTGTTGTTCCAAAACTTCTTCGACTAAATAATCGAGGATGTGATGGTGAATACCGGTGAAAGATTGGATGAAACTGGTGACACGGTCTGCGTCCCTTTCTTGAAGAGAAAGTGCGGCCAGTTGCAATCCTGTTATCCAGCCCTCGGTACGTGACCCCAACGCGGCAATATTTTCTGCTGAGAGTTCGAGCCGCATCATCTGGTTGAGAAACGTTGTCGCCAAATCATGGGTGAATCGCAGATCAGCGACACGCAGCTCGGTTAATTGACCCCGCCCCCGCAGACGCGCCAAAGGCAAGGAGGGATCGATGCGCGTGGTGATGACTAAGTGCAACGTTGCAGGCAAGTGATCGAGTAAAAATGTGAGTGCTATGTCAATTGATTGATTTTCGATTACGTGATAGTCATCTAAAATGAGGATCAGGGGTTTGGAAAGACTCGCAATCTCATTGAGAAAGGCCATCAGAACGGCATCACTATTGGCAGCTCCGGATGATTGCAGCGCGGTCAGTGGTTCGAGTCCAATGTCAGGTTCTACCGTTTGCATAGCAGCGATAAAGTAGATTAAGAATCTGTTCAGATCGTTGTCCCCTTCATCTAGCGAAAGCCAGGCGATTCGATTTTTATTTCCTGAGGTGCGATTACCTGATTGGCTCCTTTTTTTGCCATCCAATTGTAGATTTGCAATCCAATCACTCACCAAAGTTGTTTTACCGAAGCCTGCTGGTGCAGAGATAAGCGTCAGCTTCCGATGCAATCCTTCATTGAGTTTCTTAATCAGATGTGGGCGCGAGACGAGTGTGGGTTGGGTCGGTGGAATGTACAGTTTGGTCGTTAATACAAAATTTGTCATTAGCACAACCTGATTCTTGGTTTGGGTGGGGTATTATCAGCAGCAATCTATGTTGTAAACTTGCCGTTATATCAACCCTCAAAGGGGCATATTATTGATTATCTAGAGGTGAACGAGGGTTGAATTGGTTCCCTAAGATTCAGATGCGTCTATTTTAGGAGAGGAAGAGGATTATGCCAAATACTGTTTATGAAATTCGGCCGATGGGTAGGAATGTTTAACGGCCGTTTCCGCACCTCCACCTATATCTATCCCAAATTTCACAGGCTCACCCATTTTGATTTAGGATGCAGATTAACGTAGATTGATGTAGATTATGTCAATTAAATCCGCATCAATCTGCGTCCTAATTCTTGATTTTTCAAAAACTTCAAAGTTAAAGATAAGGGCTAAATGAACAAACGGGAGTGGGCAATATTTGTTGGTCGGAACACTAGTCCTTCCACTTAACTTGTTGCTCCAGACGTTGTCAATGATCTTCCATCAGATCCCTGATCTTTCTCTCCTCCCAGTCTGGGCCGAACCAAGAACCGAAGCCGAAAACGGAAAGCGCATGCATAACGAACCCAATGCCCCATCCCATAAGCGGCCAGAGGAACCACAGGCTGTTAGGCGATACAATCATATTGATTGAAAACAGAAGTAGGTTCACAAAGACGTACACAGTAAGATGACTGTAAAAACCCTTTATCACCTCAACTCTCTCTTTAGCTTTTTGATATTTAGTTTCTTTCGTGTTCATTTCATCTCCTTTACATATTGAATATTTTGTCACACAATTGCTAATATCTGCTGCATCTGCTTAATCAAGCTAGATGCGTTTAATCGACAGCAGTGACAGACCTAGATCGTACAGTTTGCGCAGTAACCCGTGCAGAGCGGCTTGATCGACCACCTCGCCCGTCAACCGGGTGACACTCATCCCCTCTGCATCGACTTGAGGCTCAATAGCCATGCCGTCGAACCAATCGGCTCGGCGCTCGTCCAGATATCCTTGCACTGTAATCTGGTAGATTACAGTGCTATCTGGATTAAATTTGTGTCCTGTATCTGTCATTAATATTTTTCCCTATCCAGGTTACTTTCGCTGGATTTCGTTCCATCCATTTCCTGAATTTCAATCGGGGATACCCCATTGCCAATGCGCCATAAATTTTGTGGGTCTCTGGCAAGCCAACGAGTTTGGCAATGCTGTCATCTCGCTCGCTGACAACGACGACAAAGCCGGTATAAAAACAGCCTAATCCTACTGTCTCGGCTGCCAATGCCGCATTGTGCAGCGCCAAGTTTGCATTAA
>QQUD01000072.1 GCA_008501785.1 Chloroflexota bacterium | reverse complement strand
TATCCAGGGGGTCGATCCAACCGCGCTGCGCCAGTTCGACCTGAATATGGAAAGCGGGGTCGACAATATCAGCTCCTGGCAAATTTTAGTCGGCGCACAGGCTGGCGAAAACTTCTTTAATCCGCGTACGGGTGAACAGGCTGGAGAGTCAATCAACCTGCAAGGGAAAACATTGCAGCTTGTGTTGACACGATTCGCCAGCGATGGCACAACCACCGAACGTACCGTGCGTTTACGCGTTGTCGGCGTGATGGAAACATCGAACGGCGAACGTGATTTTTCGATTTACATGCCGCTGCGCAATGTCCAAGAGTTAAATACCTGGGCAACTGGCCAGCGCCTCAACATCAATCGAGACGGCTATAGTCAAGTTATCGTCAAAGTCGAGTCACCAGAAGCGGCAACGTCTGTTGAGCAAGCTATCACCGCCCAAGGGTTCTTTGTTTTTTCCATGCAAAGCGTTTTACGCAGCATCAACACACTATTTCTGGTGATTCAGGCTATTGTGGGCGGCATCGGTGGGCTGGCGCTGATCGTGGCTGCATTTGGTATCGCCAACACAATGGTGATGTCGATTTACGAGCGCACCCGCGAAATTGGCCTGATGAAAGCCGTTGGCGCCACCAACCGAGATGTGATGCTCATCTTTTTGGCCGAAGCAGGCACGATTGGCATGATTGGCGGCATCGGTGGGGTGATAGCAGGCTTGGTGCTGGGGCAGCTTGGTGGATATATTGGCCAACAATTTTTATTGGCACAAATTGCCCAAAGCGGTGGTTCACCTGAAGGATTAGATTCGTTGGTGTACACACCTGCATGGCTGCCACTGTTTGCGATTGTTTTTGCCACGATGGTTGGCATAATTTCTGGCATCTATCCAGCTCTGCGGGCGATTCGTTTAGACCCCATTACTGCATTACGTTATGAATAACGAATTAATTTTATGACGTAACTGGCAAGTCGCGTTAAAATGTCGATATACAAATTATAAGGCAGACAGGTGCGACGCACTTTTGAAGTGCGTCGCACCTTTAATAAAGATGCATTTTTTAATCGACGGACATAACCTCATCGGCAAAATGCCGGGACTCAAACTATCGGACTCACAAGATGAATTAGAACTCATTCTGCGACTAAAAGGATGGGTGGCTGCGGCGCGTAACCGGCAGGTGACGATTTATTTTGACGGCAGTGGCCTGGGTGGCTACTCACAGCGGCTGTCTAGCAAAGATATTCGCGTCATTTTTGCACCTACTGACAGGGAAGCGGATGATTTGTTGCTGGCGCGGCTGAATAAATTGAGAAACGGCCGTAATTACACCCTCGTCACCAGCGACAATCGGATTCGCAATGTTGCCAAAATTGGCGGCATCAAAGTGTTGAAGTCTGAAGAGTTTGTCGAAAGGGAAGGGTTTGATTATCGCAAAAAAGAGCAGGAGCCAAAAGCGCAGCTTCCTGAAAAACAGCCGGAAAAAGACCACAATCCCGTCATCAGCGATTCAGAGGTGCAAGAGTGGCTAGATATTTTTGGTCCAGTGCCGGAACGCAAACCACCGCCCCCACGCAAACGCAAAAAAGCCGCCGCCCCACCCCAAAAAACAAAACGAAAAGGCTTGTTAGCCACACCGCTGGACCGTGAAAACCCAGAATTAGAGGATGTTGATTTAGATGCGTGGTTGGCATTGTTTGGTGGAGAGAAAACCGATCCTCCCAAACGTCAAAAATCAGACAAAACCAAAGGAAGCAGTCAACAAAAGCGAAAAACAATTACATCCAATACAAAATTGGACAATCCGCAAAACTTAAGTGATGAAGATTTAAAAACCTGGCATGATTATTTTGGGCAAGATTCATAAGAATTAAGGCCAAATCCCCCAAAGACGAAGCACGCCATTGGCGCTGGTTCCAAGTAATTGACCATCTTCCGCAAAGGCAAAGTGTACGGTTGGTTCATCTTCAACTGGACTGTCATGCTCTAGGATCGAATGAACAAGAATTCCTTTTTGCGTATCCCATAATTTTATTTCGCCACCTTGAAAACCTGTTGCCAGGAGGGTTTCGTCTGGTGAAAAAGCCATCCGTCCACCATATCCAAATCCAGGATCAATTGTATGCAGAATACGCCAGTCGCTAATCTGGACAATGTTTATCTGACATTGTGTATTGCTGTAAGCAACCAAATTACCCAATTGGCCTATTGCAAAAGGTCGCCGAAAACAATTGTGGGTTGTATTTCCTTGCCTCATTTCAAGAGAATACTGCTCTACATGCAGCACATTTCCTGATGGAAGCTCCCAAACTCGCAATGATTCAGTGTAATTATTGCTGGTAGTTGCATAAAGCGTGTACCCATCTTGTGAAAATTGGTAATCAAGGATGTACTGATATGCCGGCAATGTGATAATAGGCGTGCCATCGATGTGCCAAAGGGAAATAGAGGTATCATTTTGCACCGCAGAAATCGTTTGACCGTCTGGTAAAAAGGTTAACAGTCGTGGTTTCTCTGGGGTATGAATGGTATCAAGTTGTTGGGGAGGTCCATTTTGGGAATTTTTCCATATGATGATTTCGGATTTTGCTTGATCAAAATTGATACGCAGATTCCCATCTGGTGATTCATAATTTTTATTATTTGGAAAAGCAGTATTTTGTAGAAAATCAAGATACTGGGCAGGAATACGGCCGTTTCCACTCTCCCTCTCTTGCCAAACGTAATTCATGCCGGATTGAGGTAAATTTGCTACATGTAATGGCTCACTATCGCTCATGTTCCACAACATAATCTGTTCATCGTCCCAAGTAGCAATTGTTGATTCGTCTGGGAAAAGAAAATAGTTGTACCCATCGAGCGTGAAGAGAGAACGGCCGTTCCGCGCATCGCGAAACGTTAATATACCCGGATGCGAATTGGTAACAATCATACCCCCGTCAGGCGTCACAAAGCCGTAGCCATCTCCGTCAAATGTTTGCAAAACTGAAGCGTCCTGGGCATTTAATAACTGCGGTGGATTGAACCGATTTTTGATAAAAATTGTGTCCCCATCGGCTGCAAACGCAACTGAAATATCGTTAATATTAAATATACCCTGTGCACCCGTATCAAACTGAAATAATTCTTGTTTTGTCTTTATATCCCAATAATGAATCTGGCCAAGGGATTGGGTAAAAAGACGAGTACGGTCAGGGGATAAAACAGGTGTATGTTGGTCAGGCAGATCGGCGAGCAGGACACCCTCAACAACATCCCACAAACGAAGAGAATTAAGGTCAAAAGTATACATCGACAGGACCTGTCCATCGTGCATAAAGGTCAGCTCACCACCACGATATTGACCATTGCGCCGATTTAGCTGCTGAATCACCTTTCGGTCTGCAGTGTCCCAGAGCCAAATGCTATTTTTATAAACAGCAGCTAGCATCGACCTATCCTGAGAAAAAGTCATGGTGGAAATGCCATCAGGCCAGGGGGGGCCAACAAGGGTATCAACAAGTGATCCGTCAGTTGTTTGCCACATTTGTGCGTTGGCCGAAAATTCAGCACAACAAGTAAGAAGCAACTCATCACTAGGCCAAAAGAGCGCCTGATGAATATAATCGTTTTGTTGATGCAACCGTATTTCGCCATCGGACATTGCCCAAAGCCATAAATGATTTCCTGAAGGAAGCCGACCAAGGGCAGTTAGGCTCTGACTATTTGGGGAAAATCTAAAATCTGAAATGGCATATGGTAATTCTCCTAAATCAAATGTGTAATGTAAAGAACCATCAACAACATTCCATACATGTATCTCTGATCCATTCACGACAGCAAGAAAAGCGCCATCAGTTGAAATGGCATATGGGTTATTTACATGTTTAGTAATGGTTGTTTGCACAGCTTGCTTCATTACAAATGTTTCAATATCGTAAACATATAGGCCATTACTAAAGAAGGCATAAAGTGTTGATTCATCTTGGGAAAGCTGAATATCTAGTAAATTTCCATCACCATATTGGGCCAGTTCTACCATCTGTGCGGCGTTTTCTGGTGCAAGTTGATGAAGTGGTTCGGGAACGGCCGTTCCCAATCCCACCGGCAGTTCAGGTGTAGGCGTCTGGGTTGGCGGTGGCGTCAACGTTGGTGTCATGGTATTGGTTGGTGACGGGGTAATAGTTGGTGTGTTTGTTGGCAGTGGTGTTGCGGAGGCAGTTGGTGAAGGGATGGCTGTGTGCGTGGCGGGAACGGCCGTTTCTTCGCTCACTTGTGCAATGGGTGCTGTCGGCTGCTCCGCACGATTACATGCGACAATAAACAGGAATACAAATAACCATAAACGTTTCATTGAGTTCTCCCCATCTTTGTACTAGAAATAAGGCAATTAAATCATGATTACACCAGATAAGACATGGGAATTCATACTCATTTACTACGAAAAAGCGTGGCCCCATTTCGCAGATGGAACCACACTTTAAACCTTTTTTACTTGACGATCATCGGCAAGAAGAGATCATAGGCAGGGGTTGTTATCCATATACCACCACCATTATCTGAAGTAGCGGTACCAACATAGAGTTTATTTTGGTAAACGGCCGTTCCCGAAGACCACAATGTCGTTGAATTTTTACCATCAAACCCATCCCGGTTTACCTGTGTAAAAATCACACCATCCTCAGATTGCCACACCTCCATGCCTGTTTCGTCATTTTTTGTCACTACAGTCAAGGCATTGTTGAATGAAACGGCCGTATCAATCTTAATATTGTTCAAATCACCAAAGCCATCACCAACAACCTGCTGCCAGGTAGTGCCATTGCTGCTGCGCCATAATTGTGCGCCGGTGGTGTCATTACGAGTACCAATATAAAGATAGTCATTAAATTCGCCCAGGCCACCGGTCCAGATATTATCTGCATCTCCAAACCCATCACTGTTAACCTGCACCCAATTCACACCATCGTTCGTGCGCCAGATAGTTATTCCTTCATCATCATTTTCAAAAGATGCATAGAAATACCCTTCAAATTCGAGAAAACTGGTAACGATATGATTATTTATGTTATCACCACCACCGGAAAGCGCCTTTGTCCATGTGCCAGGATTACCAATTTGACTGCGCCAAATCTGAGCACCATCGGTGTTATTATGGGTGCCAAGATAGAGATAGCCTTTATACTGACCAAATCCAGTCAGCGCGACATTGTTACTGTTGCCAAACCCATCTGTACTCACAGCACTCCAACTGGTGCCATTGCTGCTGCGCCATAGCTGACCAGTCTGAATTGGGTCAGCCCAACCGGTGCTGGCATACAGTTGATTATTGAACAAAGCCAGATCGATAATGGCGCTGTTCTTCTGGGCGTGTGTGGTGCTAAACCCAGGCTCACTCACCTGTGTCCAGGTCGCTGCATCGGCATCATACTGCCAGACAGAGCCGCCTTCGGTGCTATTTGCCACGCCAGCAAACAACGAATCACCCCAGGTTTCCAGTGCCATTACAAAAGTGTTGTTGGCGCTGCCAAACCCATAACTCGTGGCTGGCTTCCAGGTGTTTTCGAATGGTTCAAAAATCTGTAGGCGATGGTTTTCGCTGTCAGCTACCAAAACTTGGCCGGAGGCCGAAACTGCAACACCATATGGCGTGCGGAACTGCCCCGATTGCCCTCCCCAATTACCACCAATGGTATCCGAATAGTTTCCATCTGCATCAAAAATTTGTATGCGCTGATTCCACGTATCTGCCACATACAAGTAATCTTGGCTATCTATATCTACACTGTGTGGGCCGCAAAAATGGGTGGCGCTATTATTGCATACGCCAGTAAAGCCCATCGTGCGTACAAAAAGGTGATTTCCAGGCGTGAATATTTGCTTGTATACCTGTATCCGATTGTTATCTTCATCCGCTACATAGACAACCCCCCTGCTATCAACAATTACACCTACCGGGTGACCAAATTGGAAATCACCAATGCCAGCAACACCAGTCGTTCCCAGAGTAGCTAGGTAATTGTGATTACTGTCAAACATCTGGACGCGGTTGTTATTGGTATCTACAACATAAAAGTTTCCATCAGGATCAAATGCAACATCGGTAGGCCAACTAAATTGGTCAAGGTCAGTACCAAAACTACCAAAGGAATCTTTGTAATTTCCATTCATGTCGAAAATGATAACACGGTGATTCCCGGCATCAGCAACGTAAATATCACCATCAGGAGCAGCGCCAATTCCCATTGGAAAATTTAAATGAGTCGAATCGCTCTCGTTCATGCCCGCTTCGCCAGCTACCCACACTTGGTTACCATTCGTATCCAATTTGATAACACGGTGACCGTCTTTCTCAGCCACAACCCAACCGCCATCCCGAGTAGCATCAGCGTGGTATGGCAGGTAGTAATGATTTTCGTCAGTGATGTAGGGGACACCAGTGACACCCATTGTACGCACGTAAGCATAGCTGCTGTTAAAGACCTGTACGCGATCATTGCCAATGTCGGCGACGTAGATGGTGCCACTGCTATCAACGGCTACACCAATGGGCCACTGAAATTGGTTGTTTCCACTGCCCTTGGTTCCCCCAATCGTTGCCAGGTAGGCATGGGTCGTTGCATTAAAAATTTGGATGCGATGATTGGATAAATCTGCGACGTAAATTTTATTGTTAACGGCCGTTACCCCATAAGTCCCGTCAAAATGGGCATTGTCTGTACCAGATACACCAGTCGTTCCCAACGTCGCCAGATAAGTCACCGCTGCCGGATTGGAAACATCAAAGATTTGCACACGATGATTTTGCCGATCCGCCACATATAGTTTGTTGCTGCTGTCAATATCAATATGAACTGGCGCATTGAGGTGAGCATTGTCAGAATCAGCTACGCCAGTTACGCCAATCGTTGCCAGATAAACACCGCTGTTATTGAAAATTTGGATACGATGGTTATTCCGGTCGGCAACATAAATGTTGTCACTGCTGTCAACCGTTACGCCATGCGGCCAATCGAAATGGGTATTGTCACTGCCAGAGACCCATTCCTCGCCCAACTGCAACACCTTTTCGCCAGCGCTGTTATATTTCTTCACCAAATTGGTATCGCGGTCAGTTACCCAGGCATTGCCACTACTGTCAACGGCCGTTGCCACAGGATTTGCCAAGTAAATCCCCCACCCTCGTTTCAAACCGGTCTGACCTAACATGCTCTGGTAAACCCCGCTGCTGTTAAACTTCAACACACGCGCACTATCAATCTCTGTTACCCAAACATTGTCGCTGCCATCAACCATCACGCCGTAAGGTCCGTCATGATGGTTCGTATCAAAAATGTATGGCTCTTCTGTGACGCCAAAGGAGTCTTTGTAGCGCCATGCCACATCATTGATGGATGTGCTGGTGTTTGTTGTTAATGATTGGGTGTTGTGGGTAACGGCCGTTTCCTGTCCTGCCGCCACGACCCAAACCAATCCTACTATTAAAATCAAACCGATTACAATGGATATGCTGCGTTTCATAATTGTTTCCTTTACATGAAAATGGGACACGGATTGGATAGATGGCTCGGATTACTTTTACAAAGCTTGTAAATATAATATCCGTTCAGTCTGTGTCATTCATATCCCATTTTCAACTTTTATGGTGCGCAATTGCGCATGGTTAACTTCTGAACACTGGCTTATTTCAATACTGTTTTTGATGTATAATTAGCATCTTTTCAAGTCAGCTTTCCGGTCAAGATTTGTGTACCAAATAAGCAGTGGGGTTGCCGAAACAGCCAAACGATTGCCTGCTGTGTATTTTAAATTTCAAGTGGGGGGGGCGAATGAACTCTTTCATGTCTCAATAGTGAAGTTTTACACAATCAATTAGTATAAAAGTCCTAATCCGTATTCGCTGATAGCAATGTGATAGCTGTCATTATTGTCGATAAAGCAGGTTATAAATATCAGATTTTTAGCAAAGTGGATAACATTATGAAACGACTCGGTGAAGATATTCTAGTTGTAGATGTTGATGCCTTTTCTCGGCATGGGATCCGTTGTTATTTGCAATCATTTGGGTACACAGTTTTAGAAGCAAGTGATGTACAGTCCGGGTGGGACAGCGCATTAAAAAACCCGCCACAAGTTGCTATTGTGACTGTGTGTTTGCCGTCAACAACCGATGGAAATAGAGCAACACCACCTGGAACAAATGGTATTGGCCTGATTTTACGCCTGAAACAAATATATCCTGCAATGGGTCTGGTTGTTATGTC
>QQUD01000842.1 GCA_008501785.1 Chloroflexota bacterium | reverse complement strand
TTGGTTGTACGGTTGATGCACCTGCGATTGACTTGGAGGACAAATGGGAAGCGTTACCGCGCCCACACATTCACACGCACATTGCCGTCGATGATTTCGCGTTTTCGCTGGCAACGGGTCTGTCTTACCGGCCTGCCATCGAAATCAGTGTTGAGCCTGATGCCGTTTCGCTGCTGCCTGGGCAATCGCGTGATGTTTTGGTGCAGATGCGTAATCGCGTGAAACGGCCGTTTTCCGGCAACCTGATCATCCAATCCACCACAAACTTGACCACTAGCTGGCACACGCATCCATTCGACATCGACGCCGATGGGTTCGGGGCAGTGCCGTTGACCATCAGCGCCGCACAGGCAGGCGGTCACCTGCTCACGATTGCCGCAGAACTACCTAATGGCACCGAAGCGATAACCACATCGCCATCAGAAACGGCCGTTCTCTGCGCCCCACTCGGTTCCATTGTCGCCGTTGAAACAGACGACAAGCTGTTTATCGAAAACGACAGCTTCCTGGCAACTGCGCACAAAAAAGGTGGCCGCATCAAAGTGTGGGACAAAGTCAGCCACAAAGATCAGATGTTTTTCCGTGAGGAAGTAGGGCCGCCATTTGATCCACGTGATCTTGAGAAAAAGGAGTATGACATCTCGCTGCGCCAGCACAATGGACAAGTAACGGCCGTTTTCGAAGTCAACTCAGAGCGATTCAAAGGCCTACACATTCGCCGTGAAGTGCTGTTTACCGCAGCGCCCGTGATGCAAATCACGCATCATCTCACCAACAATAGCGATGGAGGCATCAGCTGTACCGTCATGACACGGCTGATTATGAACAATACGGGGGTTGGAAACGGCCGTTCCTACGTCCCCACCCCAGATCGATTGGTCAGCGACATGACCTCCATATTCCCCATCCATTTCACTGACTTCCCCGAAGAGCCGGAAAAGATCAGTGAACAATGGACGGCTTATGAAGTTGAAGGAAACATGCACGGTGTGGTGTGGACATCAGCCAGCAAACAAGTGCTGCGTGATGGTTTGATTGATGTTCATTCACGCGCAGTAACATTGACCGCTGGCGAAAAAGTCAGCATGGACCCACTCTATCCCTATTGCGGCAGCGGCAGTTGGCAAGATGTGCGACGCGTTTGGCAGCGCATTGTAAATCAACCATCTAAAACGCAGCCGACACCGCAAGCGCCTTATCAATTAAACCTGGAACCGTCACCCGTTTTAACATTGGACAACAGCGTAAGCATTGCTTTGCAGGCCACCAATATCCGCAAAATGGCTTTACAGGGTGATGTTTCGATGACATTGCCATCAGGTTGGTCAGCAAAACAAACGGACTTCAAGATTGACAAATTGGCGCAACGTGAAACGTTTACCGAACCGATCACATTAACGGCTCCGCCAGCAATTGGCCCAGCAATGGCCCACTTGCATCTGGCAACAGCTGCGGCCGACGAAATGATCCCGATCCCATTGATTCGCCTGGGTGATGCCAGCAAATCGGTAAAGGTGTTGACGGGTGAAGGCGATGACGAGCAGGTGCTGTTGACCATGCAAAACGGCCGTTGTTCATGGGTGTTGGCACCAAACTATCACGCAGGCGTAGTTGCATGGCGAGATGGCACAGGCGAAAACCACCTGCTCACCAAATACCCAGACACAAAAGCCACATTCACCGAATTCACGCCCTTCCACGGTGGCATCCAACCAATGCTGCCCGACCGCAAAAGCATCTGGGCGCAAGGCAAGCTGTATGAAGAAACGTTCACACATGCCATTGTTGATGCACCTGATGCGCGTGGATTACCGTGGCATGGTGTGCAAATGGTTAGCCCTCTGCAACATGAACAGTTTCGTGGTTTGCGGGCTGAGGTTGAATATCTGACGCTGCCAGGGAGCAATGTGTTGAAGACAGTGTTTAGGATGGTGAATGAAACGGCCGTTTACCGCCATGCCCAACTCCGCTTTCAAAATTACTTCCAGATAGATGGCGACTACGAAAACTGTATCATGGTCGATCAGGACCGAATGCGGAAACGTGTCAAAGAAGATTATTGGGAATTCCACCCAACCCCGTGGATGGCTGCCGTCAATCCAGACACAGGGCGCTGCCTTGTCACGGTTAAAGCCAGTGGCCGCCGCGAACTCTTCCTGCACGATCTGGGGCCATTCGGCGGGCATTTGTGGGCTGTGGATGATGTTCACATTCCACCACACAGATCACACGAGTTAGTTGCATACATGGCCTTGGCAGACTCGCTCGAAATTGGCAAACAGTATGCCGCTTTAGCAAAATAAATCACAACAATTAAGGTGCGACGCACTTTAGAAGTGCGTCGCACCTTTGGCAAAGGATTAAAATGTTAGCAGAAGTAGAATTAGAAAACATATTGCCCAGCGGGTTTGCCGCCCGCCCCGCACATCTAAACGATATTGCCGAAACAACCGACTTGTTAAACGCTTGCAGCATTGCCCAGATCGGTAAACCCGAATTCGATAGCACCGAACTAAGCGGATTTTGGACAAATCCCGAATATGACATCGAAACCAGCTCACGCATCATCGAAAACGAACAAGGCAAGATTGTAGCGTATGGCGATGTGGACGATACCTCATCTGTGCCAGTGCAGCCCATGATTTGGGGACGTGTCCACCCCAATTATGAAGGGCTGGGTATGGGCAGTTACTTGCTGCAATGGGGCGAAAACACGCTGCACCGCGTCTTCTCACGCGTGCCTGATGATTTGCGTGTAACGGCTCGCTGTTTTACGCTGTCAACCCATCAACAAACCGGTCAACTTTTCAGTGATCACAATTTTCAATTGGTGCGCCATTTTTGGGAAATGAAGATAGAGCTTGATCAAGAACCCGCCAAACCAACATGGCCGCAAGGGATCAGGCTGACAACGTTCAATGAATTGCAAAACTTACGCGCCATTATCGCCGCCACAGATGATGGGTTTAAAGATCATTGGGGTCATGTGGAACGGCCGTTAAACGAACACCTCAAAACGTGGCAGCACGAGATTGCGAATGACAAAAAACATGATCCAACGCTTTGGTTTTTAGCGATGGAAGGGGATGAGATAACGGCCGTTTCGCTCTGCTCCCCCTACACCATCGACGATCCAAAGGCGGGCTGGGTAAACCGATTGGCCGTGCGCCGACCGTGGCGGCGGCGTGGGTTAGGGCTGGCAATTTTGCAACATAGCATCTATGAACTGTACAGACGCGGTCAAACCAAAGTTGGTCTGGGTGTTGATGCCAACAGCATCACCGGAGCCACACGTCTCTACGAAAAAGCAGGGATGCACGTCACAAGTCAATACGACTCCTACGAAAAGGAGCTGCGCCCAGGGCGGGTCATCAGTACACAATAGTTAAAAACGAACGAACCCGAAGGGATTCTTCATTGAAACTTGCCACCCATTGGGAACAGCATAAAATCACTCTCTGAAATAATTGACATGCGAGAGAGTTTCTATGCGAAAATTTATTATTTTTATTGTGATTTTGATGATGTGGGGCGTGACTGCCTGTGCGGATGATGCGCCGAACGTAACACCAACGCCAGTAGAAACGGCCGTTTTGCCCACATCTACCCCCATCCCCTCACCAACCCCTACCCGCACACCGCGCCCTTCGGCAACCCCATTTGCCCCCACCGTTGTGGTGGCGGATCAAGCGGTTTCAGATGACGGTGTGTTGGTAGTTTCGTCCGTCTTTATGACTGAGCCTGGTTGGGTTGTGATTCTTGCCCAACCAGACAGCGGAGAAGCTGTCCCAATTGGTTTTAGTGGCGTGCCTGCAGGCAGCAGCAAAGATATTGAAGTGATCGTAGACCCCCTAAACGTCACAAAAATGCTCATTGTTGTGCTGCATGAAGATAGCGGTCAAATTGGAACCTTTGAATTTCTAGGCGCCGATCAACCCGTCTCTAGCGATGAACAACCATCAGCAACATTTAATGTAGACATTGAAGTTACGCTCCCTGTTGTTGAGGTGGATGATCAAGATATTGCAGAAGATGGACTGGTTCTGATTGACACGCTGCTGGCTGTAAAACCAAGTTGGCTGGTTGTTCACGCCACCAGCAACGGTGCAATTGAGGATATTTTAGGCTCGGCTTATGTCGAGGCAGGTCTGCACAACAACTTTGTCGTGCCCATTTTATGGCGAGAAGCCACACCAGCACTGGCAGCGATTTTGTATGAAGATAACGGCCGTTCTCGCATACTCGACATCCCTGGCGAAGATTTACCCATTTTGGTGGGCGGCAGCATGGTTAGCAACATGTTTGACGTAACGCTGCCACCTGACATTGTGGCGTTTGATCAACCAGTGATTGATGGCACCATTACGGTAGAACGCATTATCAGCAATGGCCCAAGTCATGTTGTCGTTTACTATGATGATGGCGATATGCCTGGGCTGATTATTGGGTCTGAATTTTTGGAAGATGGCGTGAATGAACAAATAGTCATAGAAATTATTGAAACGGCCGTTACCCCCCAACTCTTCCTCTTCGTCCACGAAGATACAACCGTGGGTGACAATTTTGATTTTCCGGCGAATGACCCGCCGCGTTTGTATAACGGCCGTGTACCCGATCCGTTTACATTCAACACCACACCGGGCAATTACGTAATCACACGCGATCAAGCCGGCACTGTGGATAATGATGAAACGACTGTATTTGTTCCATTGGCAGTGGTCGATGTACCTGCCTGGATTACTATTCATAATCAAAGCAACGGCGTAGTGGGTGAAATAATTGGACTTGAGCAGTTGCGGCCAGGAATTAATCGAAATCTGATGGTGGTGGTGGATGAAACGGCCGTTACCGAAAATCTATATGCCGTCCTCCACCTGGATGCTGGCACCATCGGCGAATATGAAAAGGAAACGGATGTGGCGCTGCAGCGGAATCGCAGCATTATTCAGTCGCCGTTTAAGTTGCTTGATGAGTAGGGAACAGCGGATTTGAGTAAGGAACAAATCTGTATTCCGCATTGCTCGGAACCCACCTAAACCTTTTAGCTGTTGGTAGAGAGTGGTTGATATGACCTTTTCTGTTTCCAAACCAATCAGGCTTTGCTCATAGGTGTCAGGATATTGGCCAAAGTGTCCAGATAGAATGTGATTAGCTATATCAAGAATGAGCGATGCAGCGGCAATCAATCCACGTTCGATAATCCAACGTTTACTGAGATCGGTTTGCAGTACTGCCTGCGAGATATGGCGATATTGGGATAGTTCTTGCAGGACTGAATCCAATTCTTTGAGGCGCGTGATAATGACGCTTTCCTTTAAGACCATTGCAGCATCCTTGCTTTCAAAATTTCTTGTTGGTGTTGTCGCCAAACAGCTGTATCTTGATATTGGCGAATAACGGCCGTTTCAAACATGAACTGCTGGTCATCGCCACTCGCATAAAGACAGTTTCCGCTGCGAATAATCTCAAATTTTAACACAGGAGAAGCGCGTCGTAGATCAACGATGTCTATCCGTTCCGTTCCCAAGATGTCGATGATAGCGGGGCGAAGATGGTACGGCCGTTTTGATTCAAGGGGCAGCAGCAGAGCCAGATCCACATCATGCGCTGCCCCAGCGTTTACGAGTGAGCCAAAGAGATAGGCAAGCAAAACTCCTTCCCCTGTAAAAAGAGCGGTTAACTGTGACAACCGATCATGGATGTCAGCCGGTAAGGGTGAGAACTGTTGCCATTTTTCCGAGATTGCCATAGGTGCATTATACCATTCATGCTTCATCCAGCTAAAGCCACTACTCCTAATGTTTACTAAAAATTTTCGCGAGCTAAGTCAATCATATCGCCCAGCACGCCAGCGGCCGTCATTTCTACGCCAGCGCCTTTGCCACCAATTAGCAACGCTTCGTCATTGTAACGTTCTGTGCGAAAGCTGATGTATTTTAAGTTAGATAAGGCGCTTGTGGCTGGAATTGGTTTTAAACCAACCGAACCACGACCTTCTTCCAACTCGGCCACAAAGCGCAGCACATTACCCGCAGCTGCAGCCGCTTCCACACGCAGCTTCATCGCCGCATCGAGCGTTTGTACTTGCTCCATAAATTCGTCAACAGAAAGGTCTGCCAATTCGGGTGGATATAAAGATTCAACCTCAATATTCCTTTCTTCTAGAGGCCAACCAGCCATCCGGCCTAAAATCATCACTTTGCGCATCGCATCCATGCCGCCCAAATCATCACGCGGGTCTGGCTCGGTAAAACCAAGTGCTTTGGCTTCAGCAACTGCTTTAGAAAATGGTACGCCCTGGTCAAGCTTTCCACAAATAAAGCCCAAACTGCCGCTTAACTGCCCTTCAATTGCATAAATCGGGTCGTTGACATCGAGCAAGTAGCGCAGGGTAGCAATCACCGGCTGCCCACCGCCGACGGTTGATTCGTGCCGTACCAGTGAATGATTGTAATAATTTTGGGCGGTTGCCCAAGGGCCAGCCATCGCTTTTTTATTGGCGAGGGCGACGCCATAGCCTTGTTCAAGGGCAAAGTCGAGGACGGGTTCCATGCCGGAAACGGCCGTTACATCCACCACAATCCCCGGTTCATCAATTGCAGCCGCCACATATTGCAAAATTTGCAGGTCTGTGGGGCGGTCAGATGTGTCGTTGAGAGAACGGCCGTTTTTCTTCGCCAACATCACATCACGCAGCTGACCAACACCCATCCCATCTGGTTCCAACAACCAACTGCGACTATCCGTCACCGCCACCACTTGAAATTCAACCTGATTGCGCTCGGCAACGGGATATTTGCTATCAATCAACTGCTGCAACAACGCTCGACCTACACCACCAGCACCAAACAAAATAACAGGGACCATCTTCATCATTCAATAATTCTCCCAAATCTCAGTGTAACTTTGTGTTTCCTCTGTAAACTCTGTGTAACTACAGATTATACAGACCCCCTAAAAAAACGAAAGGCCTTGTCCGAAGACAAGACCTTTCGCCATGCTGTAGCACCATCAACTCTTGCGAGGAGGCAGTGCTACAGCATGTCTACATAAATAACTATCCATTAGCACCACCTCCTTATTATAAAGATAGCTGTGCAGCTATTGCCGCAAATAAATAAGGAAAATGATGTGTGCATTATGGCACACACATCCGGCCAAGTCAACCAGCCATTCTTACTACGCCGCCAGGATTAGTATTCACTCATCAAATCACTATTTCAAAATCTATGGTAAAAACAAGCTCAATTGGGCATTGTTTGCAAAACTGCGATCAATCGATCCACCTCGTCAACTGTGTTGTAATGAGCAAATCCAATACGCACCAGCCCACCTTTCTCCAGCAAACCCAATCGCTCCATTACCGCAATAGCGTAATAATGTCCATTCCAAACAAAAATGCCTTCCTCACCCAATTTTGCAGCTACTTCAGCAGGCGTAAACCCTTCTAGACTTACTGCAAAAGTAGGCGTCCGTTCATCGAGTCGCTCGACATCGGTGATGCCATAGACGCGTAACCCGGAAACGGCCGTTACGCCCCTTAAAAACCGCTCACTCAACACCATCTCATACTGCTTCGTTATCTGCATCGCCTGCTCTAATCGTTGACGACGACTGCCACCATCCCCCCCAATCGCTGCTAAATAATCAATCGCCGCCGTGACACCAGCTAAACTTTCAAAGCTTTGCGTGCCGGTTTCCCATTTGCCCGGTGCATGAGCAGGTGCAGGTCGCACTTTATAGGCTGTCAAACTTTCCAAAAGGTCAAACTTTCCGTAGAGAACGCCCGTGTGAGGGCCGAAAAATTTATAGACGCTGCACACCAGAAATTCACAATCAATCGCCTGCACATCAATCGGACCATGGGGTGCATAATGCACAGAATCAATATAGACCCATGCGCCTGCATCATGCGCCAATTTTGTGGCACGCGCCACGTCAGATATCGATCCCACTGCATTGGACGCGTAGGTAATAGCCAACAAGCGCGTCTTCTCATTAAGTAAATCTGGCAATGTTTCCAGCATGAGTGTGCAATCTTCAGGATTAAAATCCAACCAGCGCACCGTCACCCCTCTATCTTCAGCAGCCATCAACCAAGGGGAGATATTGGCATCATGATCCAACCGGGTGACAATGATTTCGTCGCCAGCCTGCCAGGTACGGCTGATAGCGCGGCTCATGCTGAAAGTGAGGCTGGTCATATTGTGACCAAATGCTATCTCTTCAGGGCGACG
>QQUD01000939.1 GCA_008501785.1 Chloroflexota bacterium | reverse complement strand
GTTTATAACCCGCTTCGACTAAGTCGTATGCGGCCCACAAGCCAGCACCACCTGCGCCAATGACAATGGCGTCGGTTTCTTTGTCAAATGAGATTTCGCCACCGGGGAGTTTTCCGTCTGCGGCACTGCTGCTGCAACCGGTGGAGGCGAGAACGGCCGTTCCGGCCGCCGCAACACCTGCTAATCGTAAAAATTCACGTCGGTTAATACCATTATTTTTTTCGGACATCTTGCGTCTCCTGTAAGAATTTAATTAGGCGGCGAAAGGTTGCCGCAGTTTACATAAACCTGTCATTTCGAGGACCTCCAAGAAATCGTACCCTTCGTAGGTCAAGACAGTGTCTTGACCGGATGAACAAAACGGCGTTTTGTCCTACGGCGATCTATGGGACTGGTCCTCCGAGGAATGACGGATGATCATTCTTCAATTGGGTCTACATCTGGGAAAATCGCGTCGGGGTCTGCCCAGGGATTGTAAGAACGTGGGTCAAATGGTTCGCCTACTAGGCGTTGGCCGCCATTTTCGTGACAGCGGCTGCAATAATCAACCTGCTCCTCGTGAGAGAGGTGGCAGCTGCCACAGCGCAGGTCGGGCCAATGGCTCTGATGAGGATTTTTGCCGAGGAAATCTGTGCGCTCGGCTTGATGCTCCAGACTGACATGGCAATTGAGGCACATTTCGTCGCCAACTTTGCGTTTGAACGGAATGCGCGGGTAGTCGCCTGAAACATATTGCCGCACGGATACCAGTTTTTCGGAAGTGGTGTAATCGGTGTGGCAGTCCTGGCATTTAACGTTGGCCTCGGCATGGGCGTGGTCCAAATGGTTGCTGTCGAGATATGAATTCACGTGGTATTCCATGTTGTGACAGTTGCCACAAAATTCGGCGTTTTCGTGGGTGTAGTCGTCTACTACAAAAAAGGCCGTCGTTGCCAGTGATCCGATTAACAGCAGAAATAACAGTACGAATGACCAGCGTATCTTGGAAAAGATGCGCCGGAATAGGTTGGGTTTAGTATCGGTTTGGGTTCCTCTTTTTGTCATAATGACTCCTCGTTTGCAGGTATCGGCAATTAGCTTTTAGCTATTAGTCAGTTATTAGCTAATTGCGAATCGCTCTCTTTGTGAAAAATATAACAAACAAAGCACCTTTCGAAATCGTTAGAAAGATGGGATTAATATCGAGATTTGGTTCTAGGACTTTAGTTGTAGGTTGGGGGACCAGAAGAGGGCGACCACAAGGGTACGCCCCCTACAGATTTAGGTTTCGTCGAGGGAGATGAGGTTGTGACGGAGGGCGTAAAGGGCAGCTTGGGTGCGGTTTTCGAGTTGGAGTTTGTTTAGGATGCTGCTGACGTGGGTTTTGACGGTTTTGATGCTGATGTTGAGTTCTGTACCGATGTCGGTGTTGTTGAGGCCGCGTGCCAGCAGGCAGAGTACGTCGATTTCGCGGTGTGTGAGCACGGTTGGTGCGGGGGTCTGGTCGGCTTTGGTGCGAACTTGTCGCGCCACGTATTTGGCAGCTTCGGATGAGAGGTAGATTTCGTCTTTGGCGGCGGCTCGAATGGCGCGAGTTAGTTCTTCGGAGCTGACGTCTTTCATGATGTAGCCAGCCATGCCTGCGGAGAGGGCGTCGATTACTTTTTCCTGATCAACGTAGCTGGTAAGGGCGAGAACGGCCGTTTCCTCCCTCACCTCCTTAATCTGAATCGCCGCCTCAATACCATCCATATCCGGCATCACCAAATCCATCAGCACCACATCCGGTGACAATTCAGCAACCATCTCAACTGCCTGAAACCCATTTTCAGCCTGCCCTACCACCTCAATCCCTTGCTGTGTCGAAAGAAAATAAATCAATCCTTGACGCACCATTTCATGATCGTCAACCAATAAAACGCGGATGTCTAGTCTTTTAGACTTTAGTTTTGTAGGCTCTTGTCTCATAGTCGTTAGTCTCCAGTAGCCGCGATTTCCAAATCGCGTCCCAGTTTGTCACATAAAACGCGATTCGGAAATCGTGGCTACGCTTTTTTGGGAATGATAATTTTAATCGTTGTTCCCTGGTCTGCGATGGCGCGAACAGAGAAGGAACCGCCCATCATTTCGGTGCGTTCGCGCATGTTGTTGAGGCCGTAGGAAGTGCTGCTGTGCATCAGGCTTTGTGAATCAAAGCCAATGCCATTGTCACCAATAGTGAGCAAGAAATGGTCCTGCGTCGCACCCAGTGTGATGGTGGCGGTGGAGGCATGGCTGTGACGGCCGATATTGCTCATTGCTTCTTGTAAAATGCGGTCGAAGTGCTGGGTAACGGCAGGTGGCACTAAATCGGCTTTGGTAGAGATGGATGTTTTCACATCCACATTGGCGATGTCCTGCAAGCGCTGGGCGTGTTGTTTGATCACGTCGTCGAGGCGGATGTCGGTGGCATTGATCGGTCGCAGTTCTTGGATCAGCTTGCGCATCTCGGTGCGAATTTGTTGGGATTGTTGAATGAGTAGGTCTACCGGCTGCGCCAATTCGGTTGGCGACGTGATTGATTTGAGATTGGCCCGCACTCCTTCGGCAATCATCGACAGACTGAATAAGGATTGTGTGACAGAGTCATGCAAATCACGCGCCAACCTGCGCCGTTCTTCAGTGACAAGCAGGGTGCGCTCCTGATTTTGTAGTCGTGCATTTTCAATTAAAATGGCGATGTGATTTGAGAGCGCCTTTAAAAAAGTAAGCACCGATTCGGAAAGCTCGTGTTGGTGGCTGCAATGAAAGATAATCACACCCACAATCCGACCTTGAAATGATATTGGCAGCGAGGCAATCGAATGGGTATCTTTATTTTCGTGTTGAATGGTAGAGTGGCCAGATTGGATGGTTTGGTGAGCCAGATGGATTTGGGTTTGGCGGGTGGGAGAAACGGCCACTTCGACTGCGCTCAGTGCAGGCTTTTCCTCTCCCCACACCAACGGAATCAACACCTGCGACTCATCCACCACAAAAATGGCCGACGCCGTGATGCGCAAATGATCATTCACAATTTGCAGCGTTGATGCCAATTTTTCAGAAAGGCTGCCTGCTGTGTTTGACAAAACTGCCACCTGATTGATGATGCGAAATTCATCTTCTCGAATTTTTAGCGTAGCCGCCAATTCTTGCTGATTTTGTTCCAAAGCTTGTTGACTCGTTTGAATCGCATTAACCATTGCGTTAAATGATTGGGCCAACTGCTGCAATTCACCTGCGCCAACTTCTGGCACGCGCTGGGTCAGGTCGCCTCGTGCCACATTTTCAGCCCCTGCTGAAAGCTGGGCAATTGGTTCGGCAATTTGGCGCAGCGAGAAAAGGCCGCCCAGGGCAATCACCAGGATAAAACCAAGCAGCGAGATCGCTGCCTGTGTCACAATGGCCGGAATCGAAACTTTTAATGTAGCTCCATAGAATTCTGCCTGATTGTAAATATCGTCTTGTGGCAGCAGCAGGATCACGTTGAGGGGTGAATTGGCGACGGGTGCGACGGCGATGTAGCCAAACGTTTGGTCAAATTTGGCGCGGAGTACAAATTGCTCTCGCTTTTGCAGCCGCGACAGGAAATCTTCTTCTATAAGTTGAGTTTGCACTGTTGCGGGAACAAGATCGGAAAATGCGATGTTGCTATGCTCTGAACTTAGGCCTTTGAGCAAGTATGAATTGTTGCCCCAGGAGGGGGTTGTGAGAAAACGGCCGTTTTCCCCCACCAGCAGCATCGTGGCATTTTCAGCCAGTCCAAACTTTGGGATTTCTTCGACTAACGTACTGAGACAAAACTCTGTGCCAACCACGCCTCCAAATTCACCATCAATCAAAAAGGGAGTCCAGGCCTTGCCAACAGTTCGCAAATCATCATTTTCAAATGTCCAATATGCATCGCTGCCATTACCAACCGTTTGGAAAGGTGATAAAAAATTCAAATCAGCTTCGACTTGCTCATTTACCGACTCGGGATAAGTCCAGACCATGCCATCTACAGAAAGTATTTTCATACCACACAACCCATGATCATGATGCACATACCATTTTGCGGTGTCAAATGTCGTCGAATTTAAGTTGTGTTCACTAATTTGGGCGGCGAGCATTGCTCCGGGCGTCAAGCGCGGCTGCAAGACTTGTGCAAAATGGGTGGCTTTGCTGCTCACCAGCCGCGAAAAGATGCCCTCGGCTTTGGTCTGCAATTCGGTTTCAAGCTGGGTAACGGCCGTTTGTTCGCTGCGAATTTGGATAATGGATGGCACGATTAGCAGCACAATGGTAGGCAGCAGTGACAAACTCATCAAGATTAAAAACATACGCCGGGTGAGCGTGCCTTTTAAAACATTTAGCATAAGGGGGTGGCTCCAGATTGGTCCAATCTTTAATTTAAGGAGGGATGCCTTGTAGGGGCAAGTTTTGTACCCGCCCAACTCTTGGGCGACCACAAGGGTACGCCCCTACAAAGCAAATTCTTTTTAACCCTTATTCTTCATCATAAGACGCGACTGCGGCTGGCAGCACCTGCGTCACAACGTGACCTGCCGCAGGCATACCAACCATCACCGCGCTAATCACTTCGTCGCGGGTGGCTCCGGCGGCTTTGGCACTTTTCACATGAAAAGGGATGCCGCTTTCGATGCGCAGCGCCGCCAAGACACCTACATAAACCAACGCGGTTGTTTTGGCGTCAAGCGCGTGGCTCTTTCCCATTTTTTGCACCATTTCGCCCCATGCGGCTGCATGATCGGGGGCTTCTTTCATAAAGGTCATAAATGCATTGCTGATACTTGTTTTATTTTCCATCGGTTTCCTCCTGGATTTTGGCAGCGATTTCAAAAAACCGTGCGACTTGTTCATGAAGCTGCAACGTGTTTTTGAAGTGGTTGCCTAACATTGTGTAGAAGTGAAACGGCCGTAACGGCACATCCACCGTAAATAAATCACCGACATAGACAAACCCTAAACACGCTGCCAACCGATGCCAAATGCATCTGAGCTAAAGCAGCTTACCATTGCATCGTCATGTAAAACACATGTCCCCAACCCCCATTGCCAAAATGCGTTGATATTATCCCAATAAAATGCGAAATCGTCTTGTAAATGTTGGTTTTTGGGGTGGGACAAAATGGCTGGTGTGATGAAGGTGTGCAGCCATTGATAAAATGTGTTGTCCACTTCACCAAGCAAATACGCCCAATCGGTGGTGGGCCAGAGGAAGGCAGATGTGGGTTGGGTGGGATGGTTTGTGAAAATACGGCCGTTTTTCTCCCCTCAATCACCGCGTACATGGTGGGGTCAAAGGAATCAGCAGATCATTGGAAAACCTCATGTACATTTTACGTGGTTATGACAGAACTACCTCTTTTTCTGAGAGATAGGTTTCAATGGCTTGTTTGAGTTTGGCGGGTTTGAAGTCGTAGGGACCGAGACCGGCGGCGTAAGCAATACGGCCGTTTTCTCCCACCAAATACAATCGCGTCGGCCATGCAGCATAAGCAGTATTCACGACATCATCCATCCCATCTACAAAGGTGCGAATACCATACTGCAACGCTTCTTCGCATTGTCCCGCTGCAGAACGGCGTTCTTCTATTGTTTTGGGATCAAATAAATCGGTGGACACCGCTGGGCTGTATCGCTCAAGCATTCTGCCCATCAAACCGCCACCTAACCACCACCCATCAATTGGATGCGCTTCACGGATGTAGATGGTCAAAAATTCAACTTGTTCGTGATATTGACGATAGAGGTCATGGAGACTCACGGTCCCCTTGACGTAGGGGGGTCAAGTAAAGCTGCCGAAAATGAGCGCCACCGGTTTTTTCCCTTGAAAATCTGTCAGACGCACGGATTTTGTTCCGGTGACATCGGTCAATTCAAAGTCTGGGGCGATGTCGCCGACTTTGGGGGCATGGGCATCATGTTTTTTTTGCCACGCCATATACTTGTCGCGGTGCTTTTTAGTTTCTTGGATAAATTTGAATGGCATATTGGACTCCCGGATGAATGGTGAATTGTTAATGGTGAATGGTGAATCGTTAATGAGTATAGTGCGAAAATTATATCATAAACGGCGGGTGAATTTGCGGATTAACAAGGCAATGAGTCCTGCTGCGAACCAGGGGGTGATACGTTCGATGAGGTGGAGTGAGCCGATTGCCATTTTGATTTGACGGCGGGAGTTTGCATGGGGGAATGGGGTATTGGGAATAGGGGCTTGGAGGAAATTGCAAAGCGGTTCCCAGCCTTCTTTGACATTGAAGACGAGCAAGCGTTCGGGGGGAATGGTTTGTTGGACATCGGCGTTGTGCTGTTCGAATTTTTGGATGGCGTGGGGGCGGTGGAGGAAACGGCCGTTAAACGCCCCATCCCAAATAATATCATTCACCATGCGAATGAATAATTTCAACGGCGGCAGCACGTTGGGCAGCCACTTCAGCGTAATCGTCTGGTAAATCGTTTCCACCGTGCTGTCGTACCAGCTATCCGCATCGCGCACCGTCAGCACAAATTTAGCATTGGGATACACATCCATCAATTCACGCCAATAGAGCGAAATCGGGAAATCAACAGCCGCCTGATAATCTTGCAGCAAATTGAGCCAATCCGCAGGTTCACCCTGTCCAATTTTATCCCACGCCTGCAAGTGACGCGGCCGTTTGATAACGGTTTGCATGTGATAGCAAGGATCAAACCCCAACTGCTCCAGTGCTAATTGCAGGGAGAGGGTTCCGGTACGGCCGTATCCTGCACCAATCACTTTCATAAAATTCTCCTACTCCCTCTCCCCTCTCTGTGAACCTCTGTGCAACCTCTGCGCAACTCTGTGTAACTTCTTCCATCCTCACGCATCAGGAATATCTGCCGCAGTAATCGTGCAAAGCTGGTCATCGCTGATTTGTTTCATGTTGACGAGGCGATTGGCCTGGCGTTCGACGGTTTTTTCGAGGAGGTTGCGGTTGTCTAAAAAATGATCTTGGAAAATTGGCATAACGGGCTACTATGAACTCCCTTTGTAAAAACTGGGGAGATTATAGCATATTTGTGGCGGTTTATTTCGGGGTTTGAAAGTGGACGCCAAGGACCTAATAAAGCATCTGTATTTCAGTGGGAAGGCGGTGATGAATTGGGTGATGCCGTAGAGGATGAGGGAAACGGCCGTTACCGCCACCACCAATCTCGCTGTATCACATAGGCGCAAACGATACACATGCAGAATTTATGTCAACTTCAACGAGTAATGAAAAACAATTCATACGGATAGGAAAAATACGCATGCTTCATTCTTTTATCTGTATTCCCTCATATCCGTATGAAAATTGATTTTTGAACGACAAATTAGAAGCAGCTTTCCTCGTTATGTCAAACAAAACAGCTTGGCATAAATAATAAAGACATATCGCTTCAGACTCCGGCGAATTTTGCAGAGAACTTACGGCTGCGGCGGTGTACCCGCATCAGGGGGAATGGGTATGCCATCAGGCATGTCACGAAGACGATTGCAGCTTACAAACTGAATCTCTTCCCACACAAAGCCATTGGCAACAAATGTAGGAATGTCTTTAATCCAGCGCTTCTCACCATTTTCAAGCGCGTAAACGTGGGGGCTGTTGTTGCATTTCAGCAGCAAGTATATAGGAAGGCCATCTTCAAATTGCTCTAGGAACGGCTCGTCCACCACACGCACTTGCTGCCAGCGATACCCATAATATTCAAACGCATCTAACGTTGAAATCCAACGCTTTTTATTGTCTTCCAACACATAAATCTTTTCGCCTTCCCCTTTCAACACCAGGCCATCTCGAATAATCAAGGAGGCCGTATCAGGCATCGCTCGCGCCAAACTAGTGCCAAACCGGTTAAAGGGAATATTGACCACAATCAACAACAGCGCCATCACGACAGCCAACTTGCCCAACATCTTTTCCAAATGAATCGACGGCAGCTTTTCCGGCATCCAGGGAACGGCCGTTTCGGCTGCGCTCAGTGCAGGCGTTCCCACCACAACATCCTCCACCTCTTCCTCAAGCACCTCCGGCTCAAACACCGGCTCAGGCACAAACACATCCTCTAACTCCAGCTCTTCCTCTAGCTCTGTCTCTATCTCTATCACTGTCTCTATCTCATCCCCCCGCCCCCGCTGCCTTTCCAACAGCGCATCCACCAGCAAATCCACAATCTGGTCAGTTTTCGAACGGTCATCGTCATGCATGGTCGCCCCCTATTGCACAATA
>QQUD01000680.1 GCA_008501785.1 Chloroflexota bacterium | reverse complement strand
TATGTACCTCCAGACCAAACATAGGTCCCGCCAGACCAAGCATAGGTCCCGCCAGACCAGGCATAGGTCCCGCCAGACCAGGCATAGGTCCCGCCAGACCAAGCATAGGTCCCGCCAGACCAAGCATAGGTCCCGCCAGACCAGGCATAGGTTCCGCCAGACCAAGCATAGGTTCCGCCAGACCAAGCATAGGTTCCGCCAGACCAAGCATAGGTTCCGCCAGACCAAGCATAAGTCCCACTTGACCCAACTGGATCATCACTCCAGATAATTGGATTGGATTCGAAAGTCGGTCCAATGGTACTCAAGGTAGCGTAATCAATCCAAGAGAGGTCATCGGTGTTTGCGGCTCCCAAAGAAACACGGGCACCATTTTCTTCGTTTTCGACATAATAGAGGTAGGTAGTTCCGTCATCACTTGTTATTCTCTGTACGGGGCCACGATGATGGTACATCAGATCTGGATTGTTGTCTGGATTCGTATCATCATTTGGAGACCACGGATGAGCCAAGTCGGCGTTTATATCCATGCCATGATTGGCTATTTCGTGAGGAAGGTCTCCCAATACAGCTAATGGAGCCCAGATTCGCCCAGCTCCTTGTTGGATAGGGCTATAAGCAAGCTTGTCACCTGTCAAGGCGGGCTGTGCGGAGTACATGAGGCGGAATTTGACCTGGTCGGGTGTGAGGTCTGGATGGGCTTCGAGCATGAGAGCCACGACACCGGAAGTAACGGCCGTTGCCATGCTCGTCCCATTCATCCTAAATAGGCTGGCTGTCTCTGAATAATCGGGGTGCATTTGCACCAATTCGGCAGAATTTTCGATATTTGTTTCATCGTTGTACATAAATGAAACGATATTGCTGCCCGGTGCGAGGATATCGGGTTTTACAAATCCATCTAACGTGGGGCCGCTGGCGGACCAGCTCGAAAGGGAATCGTCTGCCCAATAACCCGGCGTGCGATTGCTGTTGATGGAACCTACCGTAATCACGTAAGGGTCATTCCCTGGTGTGGTAATTGTCTGGGCGTTTGGTCCTGAATTGCCAGCCGCTGCCACAACCACAATTCCTTCAGCCCAGGCTGCTTCGACTGCACGATTGATTGGGTCTACAAAGTATGGAACTGAAGCAGTAGCGCTTAGGCTGAGGTTTAATACACGAATGTTGAAACTGTCTTTATTAGAGACAACGTACTGAATGCCTTCTATCAGGTCTTCGTAGGTACCAGTTCCATCCGGTCCTAACACACGCACGCTTAGGATTTGAGCATCAGGTGCGACGCCCATGGTAATGCCAGTAGCGTAATCGGTGTAGTTGTTCCAAATAATGCCGGCAACGTGCGTACCATGCCCGTAATCATCCCGACTGTAATCTTGGTCGGTGAAGCAGTGATCGTCATATTGCAGACCAACGGTTATCCATTTCTTTTTGTTTTTAGGTATGACGGGGCAATTTGAATCGACAAAATCAGCCTGACCAATAAAGCTTTTGGCAACTGCATTTCCCAGGTCTTGCTTAATTTCTTTTGTGAAATAGATGCCGGTGTCAATGACAGCAACCGTGAGGCCTTCACCTGTGACTACGCTGTTTCTACGCAGTCCATCATGTAGTTGATCGGCCCCAATATCAACCGCAACTGGATTGACAAGCTGCCACACCTTTTTACTGTCTGTGGACATAACATCTGGGCGACCATCCCAATGGTCGGGCAACATACCCATCATGATGACTTCTGTGTCTCCAGATTGGACAATCACGTTGCCATTACCGTCTGACGTTGGAGATTGAGTGATGGGACCGGAAACGGCCGTTTTATAAACAAGCTCGCCATTGCTGTCAATGAAGAGAATATCTGTCCCTTCACTACCAACAATGATTTTGCCGTTGACATCAATAACGGGTGAATGCAGAATTTTGCCATTCATTGTATGCTGCCATTGCAACGCGCCAGTTTGCGTGTCAACGCCATAAACCACGTTTTCCTCTGCAGCAACCACAACTATTGCTTCATCAAGCGTTAAACCAGGTGAAGTTTTGAATGTGCCGCTAATTGGACGGAATGTGAAACGAACTGACCCATCAGGATTGATGGCGTATACAGTTCTGTTTTCGGCAGCGACAAATAATGTGCCATCTGAAGCAATCGCTGGTGCAGCTAAAATTTTGCTGTTTGTCACAAACTCGAATTGGAGCGTTCCATTGGTTGCATCAATTGCTGAAACCAGTTTGTCTTCGCCAGTGATGATCACGTGTCCAGAGGGAGTAATTGTGGGTGAAATTGTATAAGAACCACCGCCATTTGCACGATATGTCCAATCAACCTTGCCAGAAGCGTTGACAGCAGCCAAATGCCCCTTGTCAGAGACAACATACAGCATGCCATTGTTTGCAATGGCTGGGTTAGATCGGGTATAGCCCCCAATCTGTTTGATCTGCACGGCCCACAATTTTTTGCCGGTATCTGCATTGAGTGCATATATTTTTCGTTTTTCGTTTGTAATGTAGACAATTGATTCGTCTGGGCTTAAAACAACACCACTTTTAAATTTTGCACCACCAACCTGGAATTTCCAACGGATTGAACCATCAGGATTAAGGGCAAACACACGTTTCCCCTCACCCGCAAAATAGATGATGCCTGTGGATGATACTTGGGGTGATGTATAGTATGGACTCCCTCCGCTCAAATTGGGACGGGCGCGTTCACTGCCATCTACATTAATGATGATTACGCCGCCATTCTCATCTACTGTTACAAAACCACCATCTGGTAGTGTGACAAAGGGTGCTTGTTGTGTTGCATTGTGTGAATAGTTGCCCTTTTTGATCCGGCGATCTGTGACGTAGCCATTATTATTACCATTGCCGTTGCCGTTGCCGTTGCCGTTGCCGTTGCCAGTGTCATTGCCACCGTCCGATGTTTCCACACCATGATTGTTGATGATGGTGAGTACACCGGGGAAGGAGGCAAGCTGTGTGAGTTGTGTTTTGTTGATGGTGGCACCAGCGGCGTCGATGAGCCACAATTCGCTGGTAATGTCACCCCCGACGGTGTTGATGGCGGAAACGGCCGTTTCCACATCCACCCCCGTCACAATCACCGACAACTCATCCGCAGACATTGCTCTGAGTGCAGGATCAACATATGCTGTTGCAGTGGGTGATGTTGAAATTGGCCCTAACCATATGCTTAATATGATTATTGAGAAGAGTAAGGTAAAACGCGAACTTAACCGACTTAACTGGAACATAATTGTTTGTATATCCATTTTTTTGCTTCCAATACTACAAAAATTGATAAAAGTCTCGTTTGCTCGTTCTTCCTCACGCCATAACAGTAAACAGAAATTCTGACACGTTCAATTACGCTTTATTCTTTTATTTGGCGAAACCGTCCTGAAAGATCACGTAGTTGAGAATAGCTGATCGGTTTGTTTAAAACGATATCTGCTTCATTTTGCAACATCCTTGCTTGCAAAGGATCGCTGCTTGCCAAAAAAACAATTGTTTCATCCATCCGGCTATCTTCTCGGATTTGCTGTAGCAGCTTGTCTCCGGTTACATAGGGTAAGTGCAAATCTAACAAGACAAAATCTGGGACAGTTTTTGCCAGCCAAAGTTGAGCTTCATGCCCGTTGATCATAATCTCAGTCTCATACCCAGCAGATTCTAATGCTGTTGCATAAAACGCCGCGAGTGAGGTTGAGTCTTCAACGATTAAGGCCTTGGGTTTTGGGTAAAGTTGGTTCATGATATTGATGGATACTAAACTATGTTTTGGGTAACGATGTAATTAGGATAAATATAGTTTCTCACCAGTATCGTAACAGATGGTTCTTAATCATTTGCCAAAATGAGTTTAAAAAAATCTTAAAAACGCCGATCTGCGAAATTTCTCCTCATAATGCCAAGGCTAAATGGTAACGATGTGCATGAGCATAACAAGCGTTTCTTTCTAATTTTGTGTAATTTGTCTTAAAAAAGTCTAAAAATTTTGGGGCTGGTTATTAAGGGAAAGCATTTGTGCGTGATGCACAAATCTCAAAGAGGTTTTAAACATAATGGGCGGATACACTGTGACATAAGAAAATAGGATATGGACGATATGGATTTAATGGATTGTCTTTTATTCGTGTCTTATTTCATATGGGTTTGTTTTTCAAATCGGTAGCCCATTCCATGTTCTGTTAAGAAATAAATAGGATGGCTGGCGTTATTTTCCAATTTGCGACGCAGATGAGACACATAAACGTGAACGTAATCGGTATTGTCCTGGTATTCTGGCCCCCAAACGTGATTAAGAATTTGCTGATAAGAGAGGACATGACCAGCATTGATCAATAAATAGGCTAGTAGTTTCAGCTCTGTTGCGCTTATTTTCACCGATTCGCCTTTTACAAAAACACGCCTTTTCTCTAAATCAATTGAAAGGTAGCCATCATCATATTGGGATGAGGCTGCTGTTTTTTGTTCGGGAACAACTTTTATGCGACGCAATAATGCTTTAACACGGGCTTTTAAGACTTCAGTGCTGAATGGTTTGATCACGTAATCATCTGCCCCGTGCTCAAGCCCCCGCACAATGTCCTGATCTTCTTTCAAGGTGGTAAGCATGATCACGGGGGTGTCGGATAGCTGGCGAATTTGTTGGCAGACTTGCCAGCCTGTCAACCCAGGCATCAGAACATCGAGAATGACCACATCTGGCTGATGCTTGTAAAATTGCTTGAGGCCCTCAGGACCATCGGTAGCACGATACACGATTGCCCCTTCGCTGTAAAAAAGAAGTTCAACCATGCTGCCTAGATTAAGATCGTCGTCAACAATTAAGATTTTGATTCCGGCCAATTCCATAATAGTTGCAACCTTTTGTTGGCCGTTATTATACTTGAAATTCCAAACAAACGAACTTTCGATGGCAAGCTTCATTTATCTGCAAGATTGGTGAATCCTTTTGCAGATTTGAACATATAGCCAAGACCGTATTCGAGGATGAGATAGGCTGGTTGTTGTGGATTTCGTTCGATTTTTTGACGGAGTCGGGAAATGTTTAGCTGTATTTTTTCAGGCTTGCTGTTGTGATTCCAACCCCAAACATTCTGTAAGATTTGATTGTAAGTTAGAAGTTTGTTTTTTTGGCGTACCAACAGTTCAAGGAGTTTGTTTTCTGTTTTAGTGAGGCGCACGGGTTGATTGTTCACGAACAACTGCCGCTCTCCTGGGTTAAACCGCATGTAACCATCGTCATAAAAAACTTGTGCATTTTTTTGATCTGAATCGACACGCGATAAGATTGTTTTGGTGCGTTCGATCAAACTTTTACCGCTAAAGGGTTTCGTCATGTAGTCGATAGCGCCACTATCGTATCCATCTTTGATGTCTTCTTGGCCGCTGAGTGCCGAAAGGATGATGATGGGTGTGTCTGCCATCTGGTGAATGCGGCGACAAACCGTCCACCCGTTGATTTTTGGCAGCATCAAGTCCAAAATGATGACGTCTGGCTGGCAATCTGAGAACATGCGCAGACCTGTATCGCCGTCTGGTGCAATATGAACCTTGGCTCCTGCATATGAATAGATTGTTTTTAATAAACCTTGCGTGGTTGGATCATCTTCGATGACAAGAACAGTTTTCCCTTCCATTTATCTTCCCCAATTTTGAGCTTAAGCTTATAAAGCAAATTTCCTTTTATTAGTTAGACATTAATAATTAGTAATGGTCACATTTATTCGTGGTGGTCTTATCCTATTGGTTAATCTGTTGTCTCATTGAAAAGTATTATTCACTTTTGTTATACTTCATATTACAGTTTTTTCGGAATGGTCGTTTGCGAGGGTAACGGCCGTTTCCAACAAGCTAACGCAATTTTTCTACATTTATCACACAACTACCGACATTATCATTTTTAACTCTAAAATCGGTTCATGACATCAGTCTGGTGAACCTATTCATACTCATTTAATCAGAAACTTGCCAAACGAGTTGCTTGGTTTCATGAATTCTGGAGGATAGATGTACGCACGTGTCATTTCAGTTAAGGCGAAAAAAGGTATGTTGCAAGCTGCGTTAAAACTTGCAGAGAAAGTTGTGGTTCCAGCAGCACAGCGGTACGCGGGTTTCCATCATTGGTGTCAAATGTCAGATCCGACAACAAATAATACAGTCTCTATTGCTTTATGGGGCAATGAAGAAGATATGATTACCTTTGGACAAAAGGACATGCAGCGGATTTTTGGACAAATGGATCAGTTGATGGATTTTGACACGATGGAAGCTAAAACGTATCATGTAGACATCATGGCAGAGGCGATTCCAGAGTTGATTGTTGATCAAATTGGTGATGCAATTTTAGAATCAGCGTAGACAACGTATTCAGGTGCGGCACACTTCTGAAGTGCGGCGCACGTTTAAAACAAAAACGGCCGTTTTACACGCATTCAAGGTGTGTGTAGGAAAAAACGGCCGTTTTTTGTTGCCACCCGTCTTGTTTTGTAACGATTTCATTGCGTTTAGTCTGTATCATGATGCTAACTTTTAATCAAATTTAGATACCAGGAGGCGGTATGTACAAAAAATTTGCAATACTATTAACCCTTATACTCTTGATGACGGCTTGTGGTGGTGGGGATGCATCTGATGAAGTTGCTACAGAAGATCGTGGCAGTGACCAGACGGATACGGCCGTTTCTGTTGATGAACCAACTGCGGAACCAACATCAGAACCAGAACCAACCAATACGCCGGAGCCAGAGCCAACCAATACGCCGGAGCCAGAACCAACCAATACGCCAGAACCAGAACCGACCAATACACCGGAACCAGAACCGACCGATGAACCTGAACAAGAGCCGGAAGAAGTGGTTGATGAGTCAGAGAATGCTCCGGTTCAAGCCAGTGGTGATGCAGGCCTGGCCTGTATGGGCACGTCCGATGGGTTGTCATGTCTTTACCCAGATGGCACATGGGCTACTTTTACGCGTGACAATTCCGATCTACCCAGTAGTTATGTGACGGCAATGACGGCTTGTTCGGATGGAATCATGGCGATTAGCACCACATCTAATATTGTCTTGTTTGACGGTAGCGAATTTCTAACATTGCCTGAAGCTGACTTTTTCTCGTCAGACGCATTGGCATGTGACGATGATGGTCTGTGGGTAGCTCACTTTGAGGGTGTCAGTTTATATGATGGCGAAGGGTGGACAACCTTTGCTTCCAGCGATCTGGGTATTGATGATCTTGTGTATGACGTGATGATTGCACCGAATGGCGTTGTTTGGGTGTTGTCGTCGAACATCATTGCCAGCTATGACGATGCGGAATGGACGATTTATGCAGATGGCAGTGGTTTTGACGATACGTATTATTTTGAGAGTTTAGCGGTGGATTCGATTGGTGCGATTGTTGCCAGCAGCGGTGATGGATTACATTTGTATGATGATGGCGTTTGGAGCCTGATTGAAAGCGAAAATTATTACTCGCCGCAAGGTTTAGTGGTCACGTCGGATGATATTGCTTTTATGGGGTCATTTAGCAATGGTTTAATCGCCTTTGATTCTGATGGCTGGACGGAAATTCCGTTGAGTAGTGACAATGTGCAAGATGTGACGGTGGATGGAAACGGCCGTGTTTGGGTCAGTACCGCCTATGGTCTCGACATCTGGGATGGCGAAGCATGGAACGTTTATCTGATGAACAATGCCGATCTGATTAGCAATGATATTGAAACGGCCGTTGTGCTGGCCGGAGGGCCAGCCTTGCCCGCACTCATCGACAAAGCGCCTGGTTCTCTCTCTGGCACCATGACCATTGATGGCGCACCTCATGCCGACAAGCTGGTCGAAATTTGTGTGCAATCGTTGAGCAGCTACTTCTCTGGCGACACACCCTGCTCAGACCAACCACTCTCTTTCCAGTCAAACACGGGTGCCGATGGCAGCTTTAGCTTTAGCGATGTGCCAGTTGGTAACTACGTGATTGTAGTAGAAACGGATGATAGCTGGGCGCAGTTGACCACCGAGTATGGCTTTGGCTCAGAGTTTACGCCGGTATTATCTGACGAAAACACCGATGTCGGTGAGTTAATCATCACAATTGACGAATAAAATAAAGGATTATTGGGCTTTTGTAGGGGCGGGTCTTGTACCCGCCCAACCCTAGGTGACCACGAGGGTGCCCCCCTGCCTAACCATGTTTTCCTTTACAATTCCGCTATACTACCAAAATGATGTTGAAAAAAGTTGTGTTGGGTTTGTTGGGA
>QQUD01000142.1 GCA_008501785.1 Chloroflexota bacterium | reverse complement strand
GAGGCAGCTGGTCACATTACCGACACGCCTTATGATCAACTTTTAGGGACCAATGTAAGTGTGCTTTTTGACGCGGAAACGGCCGTTTATATTCAATCATTACTATCAGAATTGCAATCTGCTCAACACCCACAAACAAACAAGTTTGAAGGGATTGTTGTTGGCGAAAACAAACATCCAATTCCTGTTCTGATTTCCAGCCGCAGTATGCATGACGAAAACGGCCGTTTTCAAGATTGTCTCCTCGTTTTAACAGACATCTCTGAACAGGTGAGCGCCAAACAAGCCATTTATGAGCTGTATAAAAATGCTCAAGAACAACAAGGCCAGCTCACAGCTTTAATCGAATCAAGTCAAGATGGGTTGGTGCATGTCACTCAAGATTTAAACATTCCTGTCATTAATCATCAAACCAGTCAACTATTACAACTACCCCGCAAAACTGGCTCATGGCGTAACCAAACTGCACACGCACTTATTGAAACGCTTAAACAACACACGCCAGCCGCTATTGCGGCATTTGAGCAAGTTGTAACATGTATTCAAGGCGACACGCTCACGTCCGCTAAGGGTGAATTTGAAACCAATCAGCGCTTTTTGCAATGGGAAACCTGGCCAGTCACAATTGAATATTTACAGCTTGGCTATTTGATCATCTTCCGTGATGTTACAAAAGAACACGATATTAAAATGCTGCGCCAGGAGCTGACCCGCACGTTGGTTCATGATCTGCGCAATCCTATTTCAGGCACACGCCTTTCGCTCGAAATGATCGAACGAATTGAAGATAAAAGCGTGACCACACCCATGACCAAGCGTCGCCTCAAATATATTCATCGTGCGTTAGACAATACAAATCGTATGCAACGGCTCGTAGACAACATCCTCGATGTGGGTCGAATGGAAAGTGGCGAAATCCCCCTGAATCGAAACCAGATTTCTGTTGGTGATTTAATTACACATGTTTTACGTGTCCAGGCCGCTGTTGCAACCGACAAGCTAAAAGCCCTTCACAATCAAGTTCCCACCGGTCTACCACCGGCATGGGGCGATGTTGATTTGATTGAGCGTGTGCTTTTTAACCTGCTGGACAATTCGATAAAGTTTTCACAGCAGGGGGATGAGGTGTTTGTAACGGCCGTTTTCCACGAAACCCCAACGCCCGAAATACACATCTCCGTCACCGACACAGGTCCTGGCATTCCCGACAACCTCAAAGACAAGTTGTTCAGCAAATATGCCACCGGCAATCACGAAAAGCGTGGCAATGGGTTGGGATTAGCATTTTGCAAATTAGCAATTGAAGCACACGGGGGGCGCATTTGGGTGAGCAATCAATCTGATTCTGAAACAACGTTTACTTTTTCACTGCCCACGCCTCCGTAAAAGCGAGAAAAATATGGATGGTTTGTTAACGATTTTAGACCAACCTCATTATCAAAAAATTGAATCTATCAAATCTGACCTCAATGAGCGGTTTTATCTATTTGACCCAGCACTTCCATTTCACCCACATTTTTCATATCATGTAGCCGAATCTTATAATGAAATGGCATTACGGCCGTTAATGCAACAGCTTGCACGAGAAACGGCCGTTTTCACCCTCAAAGCCAACGGCATCGGCATCTTTCCGGGGCCAGAACCTACCCTCTACATCCCCCTCACTCGAACCCAAACACTCAACAACTTTCACCAAAAAATCTGGTCAACCATCAATCCACTCTGCCAGGATAGCGTCACCTACTACCATCCAGAAAATTGGTTCCCCCATATTTCAATCGGCCCATCCAGCATCCCCGTTGAAAAACTCGGGCCCGCCGTCCAATGGCTCAATCAACAAAATCTATTCTTCGAAACCAAAGCCACCAACCTCTCCTTCTTTCGTCAAGCCAAAATCGGCTATAAATTAGCGTACCAATACATTTTTGAGAACTAAGGCAAAGACAGAGACAGAATCCCGACTCTGCCTCTTATCTCTGTCTCTATCTCTATCCCCGATCAGTTCGCCTGAAACAAATGCACATCCCGCTGCGGGAAGGGGAATGAAATGCCATCTTTGTCAAAACGCAATTTTACTTGCTCAGTCATGTCTGCTTGAATGGCCGGGGAATCTTTAAAACGAACCCAGGGTCGCGCGACCAAATTTACGCTGTTGTCTCCCAATTCACCCACAATCACAGAAGGTGCTGGATTTTGCATCACGCGCTCATCAGAGTGCAAAAGCTCCATTAGCACCTGTTTTGCCTTCAGCAAATCATCGTCGTACCCAATGCCAAACACCATATCGAGACGATATGCCTCTTTCTCGGTGTAATTGACAATATTGCCAGTAATGACTTCATTGTTGGGGATAAAAATCACTTTATTTCTGAGCGTAATGAGCTGTGTGTGGAATATTTTTATATCAGCAACTTCGCCAACTTCACCATTGACTTCGATGACATCGCCAACGCGATACGGCCGTAACAAAATAATCATCACCCCAGCAGCCAAATTTCCCAGCGAATCTTGCAGCGCAAACCCCACAGCCAACGAAGCGCCGCCCAAAATCGCCAATGCCGATGTTGTATCCACCCCTAAATTTCCCAACGCAGCAATAATCACCACCATAATCAGCAAGTAAAATAGCACGTTGCTCAAAAAAGAGACCAGTGTTGAATCAACCTTGCCTTTTTCCATCAGCTTTTTCAAAGCATTTACCAATAATCGAGACACCCACCGCCCGACTAAGAAAATAACAATAGAACCAATCAAGCTTAATCCATATTGCAAAACTAAGCCTTGTAACGTTTGCATAATTTCTGACATCAACAACTACTCCTTGTACAAATGATCTCAACAAAATTCAAGGGCAAATTATACAGGATACATCTCTGGTTGACTGACAAATCTTATTTTAGGGGCTGAGTACAGCGAATATTAGGAATCAACAAATGAAGAGAAGTCAAGTAGTTTTATTCGTTGATTCCTATCATTCGTTGTACTCTTTTCGATAAAAGAATTAATTTTGCCAGTCTACCGGAGCACATCCTCAAAAAACCGGTTGCCGGTTTATCAAAAGCAGTTTATAACTCTCGCCAAAGGGAACGCTATGACGGAACTAGAAAATAACCATCCATTTGACAATGAAACCTGGGAACAGTTACCTGCATTTTTTGATAGCTTGCCGGAACCTGTGCTGTTGATTGTGTGGGGAGATGCCGCCATCAGTCAAAATGACAAAGATGCGGCTACCCTTTGCCAAACTTTGGCAGAGCGATTTGAAGGTATTTCATTTCAAATGCTGCCGCGCCGCGTCAATTTTCATTATTATCCGGTGATTGGCATCATGGCCGACAATGGACCAGAAACAGAGTGGACTGATTTTGGGGTGCGTGTTATTGGCATTCCCACTGGGTTCCAAATGACGTCGTTTATAACGGCCGTTCAGTCCGTCTCCTTTCGCGGCATGACACTAGAAGCCAAGTCACGCATTCAACTCAGTCGCTTACAGGAAGATGTACGCCTAGAACTTTTAACTTCGGCAAAAGATGAAAACGGCCCCATCATGGCCCAAATGGCGTTCAACATGGCGGTGGTCAACCCGCATGTGCGCAGTTTCTTGATTATGTCCGACCAGTTTCCAGAGGCAGTGCTGCGCTATTCGGTGAATTATGTGCCGCATTTGGTGATAAACGGCCGTGTTCACATCGAAGGGGTCGTCGGCGAGGATGTGTTGCTGAAACACATGGCGCATGCCATCGCCTCAAAATGAATTTTGAGGCAAAGAATTCAAACATGTTTTTGAAGATTAAAAAATAATCGGGTAATAGAAAACTTAAAAATTAGTCCTGTCATTCCTGCGCAGGCAGGAATCCACTCGACTAAATCATGGATTCCCGCCTGCGCGGGAATGACGATTTCTCTATTACTGTTTTATTTTCTTAACATTCATCATTCGATGGCGCAGCTGCCAAATCGTCATCAGCGCCGCCGCCAAAAACAGCCCAAACAGCACCAAAAACGTGACACGAATCCCCGATGAAGAGGCGGAACTGCTGGCCGCGTCTTTCGGATGCAGCACCAGCGGAGCCAAATACGTCACCCAGTACAACAGCACAATAAACACAACATTCAAAAAGCCGCGCAGCCGCAGCCAGGGGAACCAGCTCGCTCCAATTTGAATCAGCACCGCAATGCCCAACGTATTGATCGCCGCTGCCATCCGTGGTTCTTGCAAAAAGACAGCGCCCCAATTCACTTTAGAGGCAATCATACTCATCCCCACCCCTGCCGCATAAAAGGCAGTGGCCACCCAGCCAGCCGGTCGCATCCAATCATGCAAATAGCGGCTGCTGGTGAACATGACCAACAAGCCAAGAATAGCGGTTAGAAGGAAAACGGCCGTTCCCGCCCACGTCAACCCCACATGCACATACACCGTGCGAATGCCATTCCCTAGCGTCGCTTCAGCCGGTGCTGTCATGGCTACAATACCCGCAGCCACAAACAATACCGCCACGCCCCACCAAATAGTGTTAAACTGCTGCGTGTTGAGTCGATTAAAGTGGGCGGAGATAGATTTCATAACTTACCTTTTGTTTTTATCAGCGTCCTTCAGTCTGGCCCCTGGAATTGGAGAACCGGCTACCCTGTCAACCACGCGCCGACGCAATTTCTTGATTCGAGATCGTGTTCGTGCGTAAATGTACCGCGCCCGTTTCCATTCACGTTCACGTAAGGAAGTCGGCAACGGTGTCATGTCCCATTTTACCACAGCCGACGCCCATGTCAGCCCGCCACCAAATCCTACAAAAACGAGATTAGTGTCTGGCTGTAAACGGCCGTCTTCTACCGCATCGCACAACGCAATCGGAATCGACGCCGCCGACGTGTTGCCCGCCCGATGCACATTCAAATAAAATTTCTCCATCGGAATTTTTAGCCGTTTTGCCGCCGTTTCGATAATGCGCGTATTTGCCTGATGCGGCACAATCAAATCAATCTCATCCATCGTCAAATCCGCTTTTTCAACCACATCAGCAATCGATTCACTCACGACGCGTGTTGCAAACCGGAACACTTGACGACCGTTCATTGCCACTGTATTTTTGCGATGTCCATTTTGATGGAGATACTCAGGCCCCAGCATCGGCATTGGGTTGTGATAAACGGCGGGCAAACTCAACATATCGGCCCCAGACCCATCTGAACGCAGCCCCGAACTCAATACGCCACCAGGCACACTAGACCCCTGCAGCACCACCGCCCCAGCGCCATCACCAAACAAAATGCAGGTCCCCCGATCTTCCCAATCTAACACACGCGACATCGTTTCGGAACCAATCACAATCGCATTTTTAACCGCACCGGCAGCAATCGAATTCGCGGCCATGCTCAATCCATAGACAAAACCCGAACAAGCTGCGCTCAAATCAAATGCACCCGCTCTGTTAGCGCCTAAATAATCCTGCACCCGGCAGGCTGTTGATGGAAAAATATATTCGGGTGTGGACGTCGCCACAATAATCAATTCTACTTGAGAAGGATGGATGCCAGCCACCAGCAGTGCGCGGGCGGCTGCCTCAAATGCCAAAGTGGCTGTCGTTTCTTTTTCGTTCGCGATCCGGCGCTCACGGATGCCGGTACGCGTATAAATCCAGTCATCTGATGTGTCTACAATCTGCGCCAAATCGTGATTTGTAAGCACTTTGTCGGGCATATAGCTGCCCCAACCAACGATGTGTGCATACTTCATATATTCACCTCGAATAAATAGTGGATCACCTAATGAAGTAACCCGCCCCTTCCTGATAGGTTGCGCCCAACTTCATTAAATTCACATTTACATTAACACAATTCCTATGGACTTTCGCTTGAATCCCGATATGCTTGATAGGGTGGTTATTCATCCATTTATCGACAACCATCTGCAACTCAACAAAAAATCTTACGTAACATTCCATATGACTCAATTTGACCCCTATACACCTGAACCTCAACCAAAATCATCAAACAAATGGCTCTGGATTGGCCTTGGTGGCTGTCTGGTGGTGTTTGTATGTTTGGCGGCAACGGCCGTTATCGGTGCCGCCACCTATTTTTACTGGATTGAATCCGAGGCAACCCCCGTTTCCAACATCCAACTAACCCGAGAAGACATAGAAACCCGTCGCGCCGAAGAGAACCCCACGACCATTCCCCAAGAAACCCCATCCGCAGTTAGCCGCGCCACCGATATCCCCGATACACCAGAAAGTCCAACCGCAGCACCATCCGCCACCATTACGCCCACTACCTCTCTCACCTTGCCCATACCTGACACCATTGACACCGCACCCATTCCAGAGCAAGCTAGGACCGATTTAGAAAAGCTCTTTACCACTCATTACCCTACCAACGACTATTTTGAACCAGCAGAACGACTAGGCTTGCTAAACTTGGGACCGCGTACCATCGTTGGCCCAACGTATCAAATCGGCGACTCACGCTCATTTTATAACGGAGACAATGAGATTGAAGCTACGCTGATGGCCGTTACCGAACACACCTATTTTTGGGCAGAAAATGGGTTGAATTTGGACCAAACGGCCGTTTCCGCAGCCGCCAACCGTTTCGAAACCGAATACTTTTCCGTCATCACCAGTCTATTTGGCGACATCTGGAACCCCGGCATCGATGGCGATCCACGCCTATCCGTGCTCAACACCAGCGACGGCACCGACGATGAATTAGGCCGCTTCAACAGCACCGACGAATACCCCAAATCCCTCTACACCCAATCCAACGAACAAGAAATGCTCTACATGAACCTGGACGCCCTCGATTTAGGCAGCGATCTATACTTCGGCACCCTTGTACACGAATTGCAGCACCTGATTCAATGGTATGTAGACCCCAGCGAGGCGCTTTGGGTAAATGAAGGGTTGTCTCAGTTAGCAGAAATATCTGTCGGATTAGAAACGGCCGATACCTACGACTATCTTGCAGAACCGGCCACCCAGCTCAATAGTTGGAATTCTGACGAAGATAAAGTGTACGCACATTACGCAGGCTCCTACCTGTTTATGGTCTATCTCTGGGAGCAGCTTGGCGACGATGCGATTCAAGAATATGCACGGCATCCGGCCAATGGCATGGCTGGCGTGCGCGCGATTGTTGATGGGTATGGTGACGGCCGTTCCCTCGAACAATTTATCGCCGACTGGGCCGCAGCCAATTACCTCGACGACAGCGCCGCCGCACCACACTATTATTACGATGTCCTCGATTTCCGCCGCCCATCATTTGAAGCGGAAATTTCAGAACCCAACTTTGAATCAACCAAAACATTAAATCAATATGGGGTGCATTACTACGATTTGAACGACTTGCGCGGCGAAACGACCATTTCGTTTGCTGGCGACACGCTGGTTGAATTAACCGACTCAGCACCGCGCAGCGGCACAACCATGTGGTATGCCCCCTCAGTTAACGAAATGAATGCCCAACTAACCGGATCGTTTGATTTAACTGGGTTGGACCAGGCAACGCTCAAATATTCTGTCTACTACGATTTGGAAGAAGAGTACGACTATGCATACATCTCGATTTCGGAAGATGCTGGCACAACTTGGAGCCTGTTAGCCCCAGATGCCACAACGGCAGGCGAATGGGGTCCGGCTTATAACGGCCGTTCTGACCTAGAAACCGACGCCCGCAACGGCTGGGTCAAAGAAAGCGTCTCCCTCACCCCATACGTTGGCAAAACAATCCAACTTCGCTTTGAGGTATTAACCGATTCTAGCACCGTCGGTTCCGGCTTCGCCATCGACGACATCGCCATTCCCGAACTAACATACCAATCCGACGTCGAAACAGGCACAGACGGCTGGCAAGCAAACGGATTTGTACAAATGGGATGGCAATTACCGCAGCAGTGGAAAGTACAGCTCATCGTCGAAGGCCCCACCCCCACCGTCGAAACACTCCCCCTCAACGATTTTAATCAACTCGAATGGACAACAGAAATAGGCAAAGGCGGCGGCGTCCTCGTCATCACCCCTCTGACGCCATTCACCAACGAAACGGCCGACTACTGGCTAAAAATCGAACAATAAAAAAATGGGGCGTTTCCGCCCCATTTTTTTATTTACCTTGTTTCATCTGCTCAAACTGTTCTTCCAACCGCTTCTTCGTTTCATCACGCGCCTTTTGCGCTTCCTGCATCGCTTCATCCCAACGCAATTTTGCATCAGCACGCAGCTCTTCACCCGATGAAGGTGTCATCAGCAACACCGTCACCGACCCCACTAAAGCACCACACAACGC
>QQUD01000396.1 GCA_008501785.1 Chloroflexota bacterium | reverse complement strand
AGGTGGCTGGAACAGCAACTTTACCAGTCGCACCTTTGAACAAACCACCATTGACCCTGAGGGAAACGGGCGCGGTATTTTTATAAGCGGCGGTAGCAGCGTTCAACCCGTGATTGAAACGATAACAATTATAAATGGGGATGCAACCGATTTGGGTGGTGGTCCGGCAGACGAAGATGCGGGCGGCAATATTTACAATCTGGATGCCGATCCTACGCTGATTGCTGTTGAAGTAATGACAGGAACGGCCGTTCTCGGTGGTGGCATCTACAATCACAGCGGCACGTTTAGCATGACCGCGTACTTCTCAGACGGCTATCCATCTGTCATTCGCTCTAACCTGGTTGGCAACACCGCCACAGACGGTGGTGCTATTTATGTGGGCGGGGGCGTAGTTACGATTAATGCGCCGGAGATTTATAGCAATACGGCCGTTAACGGAGCCGGTCTCTTCGCCAGCAGCGGCACAATCACTGTCACCAACGCGATTTTGGCAAACAACATCGCTTCAGACAATGGTGGGGCCATTTACAACGATTCCGGTACAACCTACGTGCTGCATACAACGATTTACAGCAACACCGCCACAAACGATGGTGGTGGCATTTACAATGCCACCGGCTCACCCATGGTGCGCAACAATATATTTGAAAGCAATCAGGCCACAAATGGTAATGGTCCTGCTATTCATTCGGCTGCAGGAACACCAGATGTTGATTTCAACTACTACTATAATCAGGCCGATCCCGACGTTTCAGGTACAGCAGCAGGCAACAACTCGATTGAGTCACTAACATCGCCCGGGTTGCTCGATCCGGCCAACAACAATTTCCACCTGGCTGAAGGCGCACCAGCCATCGACGTGGGCGACCCAGATTCCCCAGTGACAGGCGACTACGAAGATGATCCACGTCCCTCCAACCAGAGCACAGACATGGGAGCAGACGAAGTAGCAGGCTGTCGGGTCCGCTTAAACGGAATCTTTTACGGTAGCATTCAGGCAGCTCTCGCTGATGCCAATCCTGGTAACATATTGGATGTAGCCGGTAAATGTAGCGGCGTTCATGAATATGTAGCCGGGCCTGATGGCGGCGCATGTCGTGGTGATACCGGTGCTATTTTCACGACCGTTCACATTGACAAAGATGTTACGCTTCGCGGTGGATGGGACATGAACTTCTCTGGTCAAGGTAGTGTAACTACTTTGGACGCATTTTCTTTAGGGCGCGTCATTCATGTCGCTCAAGGTGCCTCGCCAACCATTGAGCAATTCGAAATTCGCCAGGGCTTATTAACAGGGGCGAATGGCAACGGAGCTGGTATTTGTATCGATCAGGGTGCCAGCCCAACCCTTCTTAACAATACGATTTACAGCAACACAGCAACCAACGGTGCTGCTATTTACAGCTTTAACAGTACACCAATCATCAAAGAGGGGAATCGTATTTACAGTAACACGGCGACTCTCAATGGTGGTGGCTTGTTTATCGAAGCATCACCCGCCACGTACACGGCTACAATTCAGAATAATTTTGTGTATTCGAATACGGCCGTTTCCGGGGGTGCCATCTACAACAATAGCGGTGACAACTACCTATGGCATAATACCATTGTGGGCAATGACGCCACAACCGGCGGTGCCATTTATGTAGCAGACGATTCACCAGAAATCCGCAGCAATCTGATTATCAGCAATAGTGCAATAATATCAGGTGGCGCATATTTTGCTCCAGGCTCCACAGCATCCCTCTCTTACAACAACTTCTTTAGTCAAATGGGTGGCAATTATGATAGTGCCGATGTCATTGTTGATATTGGCAACCAATTCGTTGATCCAGGATTTGTCGATGAAACGTATCAAATTTCAATTGAATCGCTGGTCGTAGATTTGGGTGATCCGACAATGCCAATCACCGAAGATTTTGAGGCGGATATACGGCCGTCTCATCAGGGATTTGATATAGGTGCAGATGAGGTTGACGGCTGTTTTGCTTATATTTCACCCGATTCAACGACGGTTTATGGCAGCTTGCAGCAAGCAATTGATCTCGCCAATGATGGCGACACAATCTTAGTAAGAGGCACCTGTTATGGTGTCAATACCCATCAAAATTCTGGCGCCGAAGACGTGACACAAAACACCTTTATTTCCAAAAATTTGACCATTAATGGTAGTTGGTCGGGTATAGCCACACTGGATGCAATGGGTAAAGGGCGTGTCGTCTACATTGACTCTGGCACAATGGTTACGCTGACTAAAATGGTCTTGACTAACGGTGATGCTGCTGGCGCTGGTGTCAACAGCAATGGTGGGGGTCTCTACAATACCGGTACGCTCATCCTTGATCAGGTTGACGTGTTTAGCAACACGGCAAGTTCTGGTGGGGGGATTTATAATACGGCCGTTATCACCCTCGACAACAGCACCATCGAAGAAAACGTGGCCACCGACGATGGAGCTGGTCTCTACAACAATATAGGCACTGGGTTCGCTCAAATCATCAATGAAACCATGTTCCAAAAGAACATCGCTTCTCGAAATGGTGGCGCAATCTATCAAAACAGTGGGGAGTTAACCCTCGACGGCAACAACCTTTACGAGAACACCGCAGACAACCAAGGTGGTGCAATCTATCTAAACAGTGGCAGTGCAATTGCCATACAAAACAACTTCATCATTCGTAACAATGCCACAAGTGGTGGTGCCGTTTTCAACAACAATACAAATGCAAAAATACTGCACAACACACTTTACAACAACACCGCCACGAGCAGCGATGGTGCTGGTATTTACTCCCAAAATGATTCGCTTGTTATTCGCAATAACATTGTAGACTTGAACAATGGGTCTGGTATCTACGCGCCTGTAAACACAAATGTGCAATACAACAATGTTGCCAGCAACACAGTTGAATTTGCCGGTGGTGTCAACCTAGACGCTACCAATATTATGACTGATTCGCCAACATACATTGAGGAATTTAACGATAACTTCCACCTTATAGACAATTCAGTGGGAGTTGATGAAGCAGACCCGAATTCACTCGTTAAAACTGACTTTGACGGCCATCTGCGTCCCACCAACGGCGGCCCAGATATGGGTGCGGACGAGATCAACTCCTGCCTGATTCGTGTGATTCCTCCAGGAGGCGATGCAGAACTCTTTGGTGTTTTGCAAGATGCGATAAACCGTGCAGAAGAATTTGACCCGCCACCTGATATTGAAGTTGCTCGTGGTGAATGCACAGGTGTTAAAAATGAAAACGGGACCCTTCAGCTTGGTTACATCACCAAAGATTTGAACTTTATTGGCTCTTTGCGTCGCATTAATTTTTCAGACCCTGATGATTATCACAACGATACCGTTGGGACAATTAGCTCGATATTCAATGCAACAGAAGATGGTCGCGTTATCGTCATTGGAAGCCCAACTGCAACAGTTTCCTTTACACATATTGCTTTTGTCAATGGGAATGCCGCAGCAGCCGGAGATAGTAACAACAATGGTGGTGCGATCTATAATCCAGGTGCAGAAGTGTCATTTTCTGAGGTATTCCTTTGCGATAGTGAGGCAGAAAATGGCGGCGGCTATTATGGCGGTCCAGGCTCAGTTTCAGATGTAACCGGCACATCCTTTGGATATTGTCGCCCAGCCCATGTTACCGAAGATTCTAGTGGCTCTGTCGTTGATTTTCCTTCAACCTATAGAGAAACCTTTTATGGGAATAATGCAGCGAGTAATGGGGGTGGGTTTTATTCTGAAGGTCACTATGACATGCGAAATGTTGTTTTTGAATGGAATATGGCTAACCATGGGGCCGGTATCTACAACACTGGGGACAACAACCGTATTATCAACGGCACATTCTATTCAAACAGCGCCACCTTAGACGGTGGATCAATTTATCATGCTGGCAGTAAGCTAGAAATATATCACAACACATTCGTTTCCAATACAGCGGGTGGTGATGGGGGCGCAATTTGGCATGACGATGACATCAACTTCGTCTTGAATAGTTCTATTCTTTATGAAAATTCTGCTTCTGGTAATGGTGGGGGTCTTAGCTCAATTTCAGGAGATTTAGACTATAATAACTTCTACAATAACTTACCAAATAACACACCAAATGACGGACCTAATAATGTAAACTTGGGTCCAAACGTAATTCTTGCTGATCCAAATCTTTATTTTACATACTTAGTATATCCAGAGTCGCCAGTTATTGATCAAGCCGATCCGGGGTTGCTTGATCCTGGCGTTACGGGTCAGTACCCACTCAGTGATCAAGTTATTGATTATGATCGTGGTATGAATACCCGACCAGATGGCGTACCAAATCACAACGGATTACATGGTAAAGGCTCTGATATAGGGTCACATGAATATCTGAAAGATTTTGGCTGCCGCATTACGCCTTCTTTTGAGGAGGTAACGGCCGTTCCTGGTGGAGAAGTTGTCTTTAACTTCGATATTCAAAATTACGGCCGTAAAATACCATCTTGGTATTGGCACGGCTATACCGACACCATCTCAATTACACTTCAACCAGCCTCAGGGTGGGGTGACTTACAATATGGCAATGAACAAGCCATTACATTAGGTTGGAAAGAAAGCGTTAGTCGTCTCATCACGGTAACAGTTCCCCTCACAGCTTCCAACGTGACCTATGATGTGACGATTAATTGCCAATCGGCATCGATGCCAAGCCGAACCGGGACTGGTACTGCCAGGACAAAGGTTGGGCTGGTGGCGGATGTTATTGTCACACCAGATTATGTGGATACAGCTTTGCCCGGTGACGTGATCACCTATGCACATCGTGTCACAAATTTGGGTAATGCCGCAGGCGATTTCGTATTAAAAGCAAGTGCAGGCCCGCAACATGCCAGTGCTTTTCTTGTAGATGATTTGGGTACGGTGTTTACCGAAACAGTTGTTGCCCTGCAACCAAATGAATTTTATACCGTTAATTTGCGCGTCCACATCTTACCAACGGCAGCCGCAACCGATTTCGCAAAACCTGGCGTTGTTGCCACTGAAATCAAAGATGGAATCCTGCAACCGAATACCGGTGCATCTATAAACACAATCGAGATTGGGTATGCACCTGGAACCCGACACATCGCCACAATTGGTGCATCGGATACAACCAACTGTACCGATCCCGCGAATCCATGTAAAACTATCCAATACGCCATCGATCAATCTGTAGATAATGACACGATCCTCATTTCTACTGGAACATACACAGACACAATAACCCGCACTTTCGGGGCAGATGTTGCCGATCAGCTTGCTTATATAGAAAAATCTATCACCATTCGCGGTGGGTACAATGCCGCTGACGGATTTACCTCCTATGAACCGATCACCAATGCAGTTACATTAGATGGCGAAGATTTGCGGCGCGTCTTTTTCATTACAGATGGCATTACGGTTACACTCAGCAGTATATTTATCGAAAATGGCAATTCGACACTGCAAGAAATGGCACCAACTGATGGTGGTGCCATTTATAACAACGGGGCCAAGTTAACCATTACCGGAACCTGGTTCATCTCTAACACCGCTCAATTTGGTGGTGCGCTCTATCATCAATCAGACAATCTACTGATTAACAGCTCTGTCTTTGCCAAAAACGGAACCATTCTTGGGAGTGGACAAGGTGGCGCACTCTATCTTGATTCAGGCAGCAATGATATTATTAACAATACCTTTGCAAACAATGCTTTAACGGCTGATGGTGAGGGGGGTGCAATTTATGTAAGCTCCGGTTCGCTTGACCTGTTCAACAATATTTTTGCTTATAACCAGGGTGAGATTGGCAAACAAGCCGTGTTCTCGCAGACACTCGACACCTTTAACAATGATTTCAACCTGTTCACCAATTCGTTCAACGAAATGAACTTCACTGAAGGGCCAGGCAGCCGTGTGGGCGATCCTGCATTTGGGGATGCGTTTTATCATATTACAACAAATTCTGACGCAAAAGACACAGGCACAAACACCTGGTTGGCAAGCGGCATTGTTGATTTTGAACTAGATACGCGTCCACAACCAGAGGGGGGTTTTGTCGATATTGGTGCAGATGAACGGGTGCAGGAGCCAGGTTTCCGCTTTGAGCCGATTGCACAATCGGCGGTTATCAGCACGAGCGAACTATTCACCTACACCCATTTCATTACAAACACAGGTGATGAAGATGACGGCTATACTCTAACAATGACCCACCAATCCATTCCCGCAGGTGGTGGTTTTACCTACTCGCTTACACCAACCCAAACCCAAGTTATCTCACCAGGAGATTCGATTCAAGTGACCTTTGAGATTACGGCGGGACTCCAAGGAGGATACGTTGATCAAACCGTGATCACCACCACTTCCAATACTGGGATTTCGAAGCAAGTGGTCGATACAACAACTATCTCGCAAACGGCACTGGTTGATATCGAAGCGTCCGAATCAGGCCTTGGTTCACCCGGGCAAGCCATTGAATATTCGCATGTGCTTACAAACACGGGGGATGGCATTGACAGCTTTACAATCTTGCCAATTACGGCAACGGCTACCTATACTACCTGGATTGTTACTGTCAATCCAACCCAAACAAGCGTACTTGACCCTGGTGAAAAGTTACCATTCACGGTTACAGTCAATGTTCCCCCAGGAACATTTAGTGACACGGTACACGCGATAGAAATTGAAGCTGTCTCAATGGCAGATCCAACTACGACCGATATTCTGACAGATACGACCACGGTGGGGGCTGATTATGGGTTAACATTGACTCCTGATAACAGCAGCATATCACCGGACAAAACGCAGGTTGTGTACACGCATACGTTGCAAAATATTGGGAACCTGGTAGATAAGGTGCAGTTGTTAACGCCTAGCTCGACGCCCGACTGGGCTGTGGATATGCAGCCAACAGCAGGAACAACGATTACCTTAACGCCGTTAGAAAAACGCACTATTTATGTAACGGTGACGGTTCCGGCTAACATGGGCGGTTTGATGCATACGGCCGTTATCACGGCCGAATCGCAGGGTGGGGACCAAGTAACGGCCGTTAACACCACCACCGTCGAGATAATTCGTGGCGTCTCGCTCGAATCAGACAGTCTGCTGATTGACGATGCCGGTGAGACCGTAACGCATACATTCACATTAACCAACACCGGCAACATCACTGATGACTATGGCATCACATTTCTCAGCAGTGCTGGCTGGATAACAGACACAACACCCAGCCCAATTAAGGTTGGCCCCGGCATGACTGAAACAGTCACAGCTACAGGTAAAATTGACGGCGCGGCCGCGCCACCGGATGTAGACATCACGGTCATCACGGCTACTTCCCAAATCTCACCAACCGTATTTGATCTGGTAACAGCAACAACACGGGTAAGACAAAATCATGGCGTGCTGTTTGCACCAGATAGGGCAACAACAACGGCATCTGGTGCTGAAGTGACCTACACACATTATTTAACAAATACCGGTAATTACACAGACAGTTATACTTTAAATGTGAATAGCACTTACGATTGGGAACGTTTTCTGCCATCTGTGCCAATTACGGTCGGTGCTGGCATCAGCACAAGTGTGGTTGTTACGTTCGAAGTACCATTGGGCGCGAGTGGTTTAGTCGATACGATGCACCTCACTGCAACGTCTACTATCAGTCCATCAACCTCAGCTATGGTGACAGATACAACAACTATGAGCGGAACCGCTGGAAACATTACTGTGACAATTGCACCAGACAATAATGGCAGCGGGCAGCCGGATAGTTTGGTTGTTTACACGCATTTGGTTACCAATACGGGTGAAGTCAAAGAGTCCTTCTCACTCAGTGCTGTTTCTAGCAATGGTTGGATAACGGGCGAACCACCGGAAAAAGTGGTGCTTGATTCTCTGGAAAGCGCCTCTGTCGCTGTTACCGTTACCGTCCCATCAGATGCCCCCAATGGTGAGGTAGACGTCGTTACGGTGACTGTCAGGTCAGACACCTATGAAACAACCTTTGACACAGCACAAGACACAACAACGGTTGAACAAACCTTTGGTGTATTGTTAGAACCTAACAATACTGGTACGGCTGATGCTGGTAATGTCATCACCTACAGTCATGTTATAACCAATACAGGCAATGGAACGGATAGGTTTACTTTTATTGCTAGTAGTAGCAATGGTTGGGAAACAGTCGAACCTGATGATTTCACACTCGTTTCGGGTATGACTGAAACCATCGTGGTTTCCCTTAATGTCCCGTCTGACGCGGTTGATGG
>QQUD01000489.1 GCA_008501785.1 Chloroflexota bacterium | reverse complement strand
TCTTGCAGCATTACCGAATTCTCTGATAAGAAAGTTTTTGAATTTTCACGACCTTGACCAAGCAAGGTTTCACCATACCGGAAAAATGCACCACGTTTGGATATAAATCCATATTCAACGCCCAAATCAAGCACATCACCCGTTCTTGATATGCCTTCGTTGTACATGATGTCAAATTCACATTCAGTAAAGGGTGGTGCCACTTTGTTCTTTTTCACCTTAACGCGCGTCCGGTTGCCAACAACATCGCCACCCGCTTTGAGTGCCTGGATTCGTCGGATATCCATTCGTACAGATGAATAGAATTTGAGTGCATTACCACCGCTGGTTGTTTCAGGGCTGCCAAACATGACACCAATTTTAGAGCGTAGTTGATTGGTGAAAATCATGACGGTATTGGATTGTTTGATGGCTCCAGACAGTTTTCGTAATGCCTGAGACATTAATCGCGCCTGCAAACCGACATGAGCATCACCCATTTCGCCTTCAATTTCGGCACGAGGAACAAGTGCTGCAACGGAGTCTACAACAACAACGTCCATCGTACCGGAACGTATCAAAGCTTCAGCAATTTCTAGTGCCTGCTCCCCCGTATCTGGCTGAGATACATACAAATTATCAATATCAACACCACAGCGCCCTGCGTAAACTGGGTCGAGGGCATGTTCCATATCAATAAATGCACAAATGCCGTTACGTTTTTGGGATTCAGCAATAATGTGCTGACAAAGGGTTGTTTTTCCAGATGATTCGGGACCGTAAATTTCGATAACGCGACCGCGAGGGACGCCACCAACACCTAACGCGACATCGAGGGAGAGCGCACCGGTGGGGATTGTTTCCACCTGCATATGGGAAGCATCGCCAAGCTTCATGATGATGCCATCACCATATCTTTTGGTTAATGTTGCCAATGTATTGGCTAACGATTGCTCCTTTCCCTTTTTTGCCATTTTTTTCCTGTCTCAATGTTGTTCGAAATTTAGTTATGTAGTGTACAATAGCGGCATGGAATTCGCAAACCTTTGGTCAAAGGGCACAAAACAACCCAAGCTTTCACGTATTGCCACACGATCTGATACATCTGGCATTATGTCGCTGCTGCGAACGGCCGTTAACAAACACATGCACGTTGACTGGTATCTACCAGGCGACTGGATTGGCGCGCCCGGTTTTGTGGTTTTGCCAAAGTCAAATGGAACCTCTGCACAGCAATCCTTTACTGAAAAGTTATTGGGGCCACGCACATCACTGCATGGCTGCCTTGCGGTCACCCCTGATCCGGAGCCTGCAGCCTGGGTCCGAGTGGCGGCGCTTGACGAGCATGTGACCCCCTTGCTCGCGCTTGGCGATATGATTGAGTTGGCTTCCAGCAATTTAAAGGCAAGCAGTATTGATTCAATTGCCTGGTTGACCATTCAAGAGTGGCCCAACCAATGGCTCTCGAAGTTACGATTTCACAAAGCGACTCAGATTGAAACTTATATTAAGGAAAGTACCACTGTACCTTCTGTGCCGGACGTTCCAAATTTAACATTTCGACATGTATTTGAAACAGACCTGGCGCAATTAGCGTATCTTGAAGAAAAGGCTTTTGAACCATTATGGCGCCACAGTGCCCGGGGATTAGACCTTGCGCGACACCAAGCATTTAGCTTCGATGTGGCGCTTTTAGATGAGAAAATTGTTGGTTTTCAACTAAGCACCCCAAGCGATTATGGTGCCCATCTTGTCCGCATCACGGTTGACCCAGATTTGCACCGCAGTGGCATTGGTTCAGCCTTGTTAGCCCACACATTTCGGGGGTATCATCAAAGGGGACGACATCGTATTACGTTGAATACACAAATTGAGAATATTGCATCCCAATATCTTTATAAAAAGTTTGGCTTCTTTGCCAGTGGGCAACGCTTTCCGGTTTGGATGAAGCAGTTATAATTTTCGCAAACAAGATGAAAACACCAAGTTTGAAATTAAAGCAGTTGGCGCTTTCTGAGTTGATTTTTATGCTTTTGGTTGGTGTCTTTTTTGGCATTCTGGGGAAGGTGACAGAACGGCCGTTTATCAGCATTGTTTGTGGGTCGATCATTATTGCACTATTTGCTTCCTATACCTTGATTCTAAAAACAAACGAAGGGGTCTGGAGTGGTTTGTTTGCTGGCATACTGATTGGGTTAGGCACGGCTGTGATTAGCACAGTTATCGGGGGCAGCACCCATCCTTTTGCAAGTAGTTTTTTCTTTAGCACTGTGCGTGGTTTAATTTTTGGTGCGATTGCTGGCGCATTAACTCGGGTTTTACCAGAGGAAAACGATTCCTTTCTAACTAAATCATTTTTGTTCTTTGGGTCGATCTTTTTAGTTGCCTTGTTGGGGGCAGGTGTTGGTCTGATCATTGGCGTTGTTTTGGGGGTAATATCAAATAGTCAGTGGTGGTGGGTGATAACGGCCGTTCTCGGAGGCACAGTCGGTGGGTACCTGGTCTCCGTCAAACAAAAACGATTGATCACGATTATCATCTCCATACTCAGTGCAATACTTTCAGTTGTTGTCGTTTGGCAAAACGGCATTCTCTCTGGCATGTTCGTTGGCTTACTCAGCGGCGCAATAGCCCCTATGCTTTTGGTGGCTTCTATTGGTGCTTTTGGAGGACTGACTGCACGTGGTCCCATTGCAATGGTTGTTGAATTAATTGAAGCACCTCAAGAAATGTTAAGCCAGGGGTCCGCGCCATTTTTACTGCCTGCGATGGTGCTAGGACTGATCATTGGGACAACAACTGGTGGTATTTTGAGCCTGGTAATTTTACCAACCATATTGGGCATTTTCGGCATCTTCCTTGGTGTTCATGATGAACTAGAACGCAAACCACTCAAGCATATTAGTTCACAAACATTTATCGACAAGATTATTATTGGTGCTGAAAAATGGCCATTTCGAAAAACTGTAACACTCCTCTTTCAACCGCAACATCGCACACAAATACTGATGGCTGTATTAGCTAGTTTGGTGGTTGGCATTGGGGGTGGATACGCTGGGATATTCATTATAAATGGTGTTATTGAATTTATCTATAATGGTCGTATTTTATAAGGTGGAGGAATTTTTATGGCACGCTATCCATTACCCGAAAACGAATTAAATGCGGCATTAACGACATTACCTGGTTGGTCTGTCAAGGATGGCAAGCTGCATAAAACATATAAATTTGCATCCTTTGCGACAGCGCTTGGGTGGATGGTAGCGGTTGGTATCGAAGCCGACAAAATGGACCACCATCCTGAATGGTCCAATGTTTACAATCGTGTGACTGTCAATTTAGTAACCCACGATCTCGGCAATGCCATCAGCAATCTCGATATTGCGTTAGCACAAAAAATGGAAAAACTGGCCAAATAATGTTGCCCTGAATTGTGCTAAGCAAGCACCTTTGCCACAACTTCTGCTAATTGCCCCAATCTCAATGGTTTCTGCAACCAATCCGCAACACCTTGGTTCTTTAAATATGCCAATTCCTCTTCCGGAATGTAACCAGACATTAGCACAAATGGAATCTCAATATCTTTTTGTCTAAGCGTTTCCAATAGCTCAACCCCACCGATTCCTGGCATCACCCGATCACATAAAATGAGTGCAATATCAGTTTGGGACTTCTCCAAAATCAGTAAAGCTTCCTGACCATTAGATGCTGAAACAACCTGATACTCTAACACTTGCAGGCTGTCGTAAAGTGCTTTCTGGGCAACTTCGTTGTCTTCTACTATCAAGATAGTTTCTTTTTGACCATATGGAATAGTTAAATCTTCGCCAAAATGTTCATTTTTAGGCAATGGTGAAACGGGAAGATATATAGAAAATGTGGTTCCCTCACCAACAACACTCTCAACCGAAATGTGACCTTCATGCTGTTTGACAATGCCGTAAACCTGAGCCAACCCCAACCCAGTTCCTTCCCCAGGAGCTTTGGTTGTAAAAAAAGGCTCGTAAAGATGCGTCAACACTTCTGGGGGAATCCCTGCCCCATTGTCTGATACTGTTATTTTAACCCAATTACCGGCCTGCATTTCCAATTTTGCCGGGTCTGGGCAATCTTCAACCTGTATTCTTCTCAATTTAAGGGATATTTTGCCACCATCTGACATTGCGTCGCGAGCATTGATAACCAAATTCATTAACATTTGTTGGATACGTGTCGGATCTGCATATACACCAAATGATCCAACGCTATGTTCAAATACAAGTTTGATATTGTCAGGCAGCGTGCGGTTCCAGAGCGCTAATAATTCTTTGATCTGGTATTTTAAATCTATCGGTGCACGCTCTAAAATGGCTCGGCGGCTAAAGTCTAAAATTTGTTGAATTAAATCAGCTGCCCGTTTGCTCTGTTGAGAAATTATTGCCACTTGGCTCCGACTTGCATCCGAAAGCGTTCCACCTGCCAGCAAATCGCTATATAATGATATAACGGCTAAGATATTATTAAAATCATGGGCAATTCCAGCAGCCAACTGACCAATCGAGGCTAAACGTTCTTGTTGTCTAGCCTTTTCTTCAAGCAGTTTGCGTTCGGTAATATCCTCCTTAACAGCTAAATAATGTGTGATAGTGTTATTCGAATTCTTAATGGCAGAAATCGAAGCAATTTCCCAATACAATGAGCCATCTTTTCTTTTATTATGAAACTCCCCACGCCATTCCTCCCCCGCCAAAATCTTTTCCCACAATTTCTCATATTCTTCTTTTGACGTATGTCCTCCTTTCAAAATGGAAGGCTTCTTTCCCACAACTTCATTTAACGAGTAACCCGTCACTTCAGTGAACTTAGGGTTGACATATTCGAGGAGGCCTTTCGTATCGGTAATCATTATTGATGAAGGGCTTTGTTTCACGGCTTGCGACAATTTCCGCAGCTCATCTTCTGCCTGTCTGCGCATTCGCTGTTCCTCTTTTTCACGAAGCGCTCGTTTTACCACCGGGACCAGTCGCCCCAATCGCTGTTTTAGCACATAATCAGTCGCACCAGCTTTCAGGCTTTCAATTGCTAACTCCTCTCCTAATGTGCCAGACACGATGATGAAAGGGATATTTAATTTACGTTTGGCGAATATTTTCAGGGCTGTGAGGCCATCAAAGGTTGGCAAACGATAGTCAGCTAAAATTAGATCGTATTGGGGATTATTAAGTCGATTTTTAAATAATTCTTCTGTCTCTACACGATCCCACTGACAGGAATACCCACCATCTTCAAGCGTAGCTACGATTAGTTCTGCATCTAATGGTTCATCTTCTAAAATAAGTAAACGCAACAATGATGATGGCATATCATTCTCCAAAACGCACGCTTCTCTGAGCGACTATTTGTAAACTGGTTAAAGGTCCTTCGTAGTAGGTGCTGACTCATTTGTTAATACCCAGAACAAGCCCAATTTTTTAACCGCTTCAATAAATTCAGTAAAAATGACAGGTTTGACAACATAGCCATTGACACCAAGTTTGTAGCTTTGCATAATATCTTGGCTTTCACGGGACGAGGTGAGAATGACGACAGGTATTGTATTCAGTTTAGGATCACTTTTTATCTGCCGCAACACTTCCAAGCCATTTACGCGAGGCATTTTTAGGTCAAGCAAAACAACAACTGGATTTCCGTGGGCGCGATTAGCAAATTTACCACGTCGGTAAAGAAAATCTAACGCTTCCACTCCGTCTTGAACAACAACTGTTTGATTTGCAAGGTTATATTCATCCAAAGCGGATAATGTTAACTCAACATCGTTAGGGTCGTTTTCAGCGAGTAAGATTTGTTTCATTAGGGATAGTAAAGTAGAACGTTGCACCTTTATCTAATTCACCCTCTGCCCAAGTACGGCCGTTATGCCGATGAATGATACGGCGCACGATAGCCAAGCCAATTCCTGTTCCTTCAAATTCATCGTCTCGATGCAATCGTTGGAAGACACCAAATAGCTTGTCGATATATTTTGCATCAAACCCGACACCATTGTCACGTACAAAAAAGGTTGTCTCATTGTTTTCATCTGGCGGGAAGGCACCTATTTCGATACGGGCTTCTTCGCAATGTGAAGTATATTTGACTGCATTCTCAATTAGATTGGTCCATACCTGACGAAGTAAGGAAGGATCTGCCGTTATCATAGGTAAGGTTTCTTTTTGCCAGATAATAGTTCGATTTTCTATATCGGCAGATAGCTCTCGCTGCGCTTCTGCTACTAAGTTATTAACATCTACTGGTTGCGTGAATAAATCTTTTCGGCTTGTACGTGAAAATGTTAACAGATCGTCAATTAGTTGACCCATTCGCAAAGCCGCTCCATTGATTACTTGCAGGTAGTGAGTTGATTTCTCATCTAGTCGCTCACCTTCACGCTTTTGTAGCATGGTAACAAAACCACTTATGTGGCGCAAGGGCGCACGTAAATCGTGGGACACAGAGTAGGCAAATGACTCTAACTCCTCATTTGTTTCTTCCAATTGTTTTGCCGTTCGAGAAACTTGCTCACTGGCTAATTGCAAGTCCATTAATAAGTTAAGCATACCATTATTGAGTTGTTCAAAATCTGTCACACGTTTTTCAAGTTCACGTGTCCGATCTGTAACGAGTCGTTCTAACTGCTCATGGTACTGCGCTAATTCTGCAGTTGTTATTTTGCGCTGGCTAATGTCGCGCACAATGACTTGCACGGCCGTTTCTCCTTGATAGGTCAAAGACACGACGGTAACCTCTACAGGAACGGCCGTTCCATCTAGCCGCACATAAACATCTTCCGCAGGGTACAATCCTTGTTCCCCAGCTTTCATCCGTTTTGCGCGTTCCAGGGTTTCTTCCCAATGATCAGGGTGGACAAATGATTCAATCGGCCTGCCAATCAATTCGTCAGGGTGTTCGGCTCCTACCAAACGAGCCATCGTATCATTTGCATAGATTACCTTGTCATCGCGGTGTAAAACAATACCATCAGGAGACATCTCAACCAGCAAACGATACCGTTCTTCACTTTCTTCTAAGGCGACTTTTGTCATTTTGTGCGCTGCCTCTGCTTTTTTGAGTTTAGTAATGTCCATCATACTCACCAAGACATGGTTAAATTCTTCTTTGGTTGTGGGAATATGCATCTTTAAAAGTATTTCGAACCGGTTTCCCGCTAAAGTCTGTATACCTGTCTCGGTTTCAAAATGCGGCTTTCCTTCAGCAATCGCAATCAACTCTTCTTTAAAAGCGGTCAATGTCTCTGGCAAAAACAAGCGATCAAGTGCGTGTATAAACTCCTCTTTATTTTGCGCCTTGTACATCTTTAAAGTGGCTTCGTTAACATCAAGCACTTTGACCAACTCTACCGCATTCGTTACAAATTCTGGATGTGTGTCCAAATAAGCGGCGAAATCGACGACACCTTCCGCTTTCACGGCGTCAATCGCTGATTTTACCTCTGTAAAATCTTCTTCCCAGATAGAAACGGCCGTTGTTTGGAAAATATTTCGATAACGTGCTTCACTTTCTTGTAAAGCAAGCTCAGAATTTTTTTGATCGGTTATATCTTGACCAAACGATTGGTAAAAAACAATCTGACCATTTTCATCAAAAAAACCACGATTGGTCCAGCGCTGCCAACGTATCTCACCTCCGGGCAAAACAGCACGATGTTCAAGTGTGTCGTTGGGTGCATCAACTGTGAGGGACGCGATGTTCGACATGGCATGAACTCTGTCGTTTTCATGAATTAATAGCGCAAAGGATTGACCAATCAACTCTTCGCATTTCTTCTCGAAATACTGACAGTAGGCATCATTTACAAATGTTATAATGCCACCTGGCAAAAAACTGCAAATCAAACTCGGTAAATCTTGGACAATTGAACGATACAAGAGTTCGCTTTCTTGTAATTTCTGCAATGTTTGCGAGAGTTCGCCTGTTTTTTGTTGAACGGCCGTATTCAAACGCACCTGCCGATTAGCCACCAAATAGGCCAAAGCCGTTAACAACAAAGTAACGATGAGGCTGCCCACTTGGAAAAATAAGTATGAGTTCGTCTTCCCCACATTCCAGCCTGCCACAGGTACAGCAGCCATTTCCCATGATCCTTCTGGCAGGTCAACAATGTATGTGACAGGATCATTCTCAAATAATGTCTCATCTCCAAAAAAGACGGTTCCGGCCCCATCTCGCAATGCAAAAAGCAAATTATTATTCCTATCATCCAACCCAGTTTCTGAAATAACGGGCGGCATGTCTAAAACCATCGCCACCAATCCCCAGAATTTGCCATCTTTAAAAAACGCCTGACGAGCGATTACAGCT
>QQUD01000277.1 GCA_008501785.1 Chloroflexota bacterium | reverse complement strand
CTTGCCCGGACACGGCCGTTCCGACCTGCCTAGCTGCACAACAATCGACAACTTTGCCAATGCTGTGGCGGCATTTATCCAATCGTTTTCAAAACCTATCATCGCTGTCGGCCACTCGATGGGAGGTGGGATTGTGCAATCCATCGGATTGAAACAACTTTCGAATGTGGTAGGGCTGGTTTTAATTGGCACAAGCGCCCGTTTGCCGGTTGGCAAAGCCATTTTAGACAATGCCCTAGAAAATCCAGAAGTTGCGATTGATTTCCTCGCACGATATGCATGGTCTGACTCTGCACACGATGAAATGCGTGCGTTGACGCGGCAAGTCTTGGCGGAAGTGCCACCAACTATTTTGCACGGCGACTTTTCAGCTTGTAATCAATTTGATTTGACAGGGCAGTTAAGCATCATCACCGTTCCGACGCTGGTAATTAGTGGGGCTGAGGATAAAATGACGTTGGCGAAATACGGCCGTTTTCTCGCCAACGAACTCCCAAATGCCGAATACCATTGCCTTGAAGGGGTCGGACATTATATTATGTTGGAACAACCAGCGGAAGTAGCAGAGGTGATGGAGCGGTTTCTGAAGAAGGTGTGCAGTAAATAGTATGCAGTATGCAGTAAACGGTAAGAACCGGCCACCGATTACCGATTACCGACTACCGTTCACCAAAAAGTATTGGATTGAGGCACAAAATGAATGAACAAGAGATTCGCAATTTACAGCAAGAGGTTGCAGCCACGAAACGCACGCTTTCCCTAATTCAAGCAATTGACGAAATTCGAGACGGATCTCCCGAGCCGTTAGCAATGTTGAGCAGCATTGCCAAATTAATCACGGATGAGCTGAATGCTGATTTGTGCTTACTGATGCTGCGCCATCGAGAAACCAATGAGATTGAGCTAAAGGCCGTCCATCAAAAACGCAAAGTGCAATTTGATGTAGAGGCGTTTGCTTCACCAGATTTGATTCAGGAAGTGAGTCAGGTTACGGTCGTTTCTCGCTGGTCCCCCTCCACAGCCCATAAATTATCCAACAGCTCCATTGTGGTTGCTCCGATCATTATGGGCCATGACAAACGACTGGGAAGCTTGCTGCTGCTGCGCACAGCATCCCCATTTACAGATGAAGAAGTTACGTTGCTTGATGTCGCTGAAGATCATATTGATTCGGCCATTGTGCAAGGATATTCCCATCACGACTTGCTGCACTATGTGAATGAGATTGAGACGATTTACCAGATTGACCACATTCGGGATCAGGGACTGGGGTTTGATGATATGTTAACGGCCGTTGTTAGCAAACTCGAAAACCTGCTCGACGCAGAGGCCGGATTTGTCATGCTCTACGACTACACTGGCGAAAATTTGGAAATGCGTGCAGTTAGCCATGAAAACATGTTCCAACCTGCTCAACAACTCCAGATGCTGCAAGAAGTTGCAGATGAATCTCTTAAATCCGGGAATCTCATTTGTCACAATGATTTTACGCCTCCCATCAAATCAATTATGTGTTTGCCTCTGATTCTCAATGAGCGCATTATTGGCGTTTTGGGTGTTGTCAATCGGCGTGGTGCTGGGTGTTTCTACAAATCAGACCAACGGCTGCTCAGTGCTATCGGCAGCCAAATGGACACCGCCATTTTTGAAAGTCTTGAGCAAAAGCGGCTGCGGCGTGTATTAGGCAGATCGGTGGACCCACAAATCATGGAGAGCATTCTCTCTAATCCTGGTGTTGACTTTCTGGAAGGCGAGCGCCGCTTTCTCACCGTTCTTTATGCAGATGTTCGCGGCTCAACAAATCTGGCAGAAAAAACATCTCCCGAGCAGCTTGTAAGCTTTATAAACATGTATCTCAGCGAAATGACAAACGTCATTTTGGAATACAAAGGCACATTAGATAAATTCGTAGGGGATGAGGTGATGGCGCTGTTTGGAGCGCCATTCGCTCAGGAAGATCATGCCTTGCGGGCAGTACAAGCTGGACTGGCAATGCAAGCAGCTCATGAAAAAATATTAGAAAAATGGACAGCCCAAGGTGGATTGGTTGCACCGATCGGGGTTGGTATTGCCACAGGGGATGCTATTGTTGGCGAAATGGGGTCTGCACAGCGCTCCGATTACACCGCCATTGGCCGGGTAGCCAATCTTGGAGCACGTATTTGCAGCGCTGCGCAAGGTGGACAGGTACTCGTCAGCCCATCCACCTATGAACTGGTAAAAGACCATGTCGTTGCCGAACCCATTCACGGCATGTCGTTTAAGGGCATGGGCGATTTGATGACGGTTTACGATATTCAACGATTATTGTAGAGGCGCAAGATTTTTCGTCTCTACGGTGTGACATCACCCAATATTTCGCGTAAACGGGGGGCGATTTTTTTGACGGCTTGACCGCGATGGCTAATTTGGTGTTTAACGGCCGTTCCCACCTGCGCCATCGTCTGTTCTCGCTCAGGCAAAAAGAACACAGGATCATAACCAAACCCTCCATCTCCAGCCGGTTCCAAAGCAATCATTCCTTCACAAACACCAGCTTCTTCCGCTAAAACTTCACCATCAGGTGTAGAAATGACAATGACGGCACGAAATCGAGCTGTGCGATCCTCCCAGGAAACATTTTTAATGTTTTGCAGCAGGTACTGATACCGTTCCTCATGAGACAGCCCTTTGCCACCATAGCGGGCTGTATAAACACCAGGAGCACCATCAAGCGCATCCACTTGTAAACCAGAATCATCGGCCAACGTCAACAGCCCGGTTTCTTTGGCATAGCTGGTTGCTTTTAGAATCGCGTTTTCACGGAAGGTGGTTCCGGTTTCTTCAACATCGGTAGTCACAGCAATATCATCGAGGCTCAACCATTCGATGTCCAGATCGTTGAACATCTCGGCGAACTCGACGAGTTTTCCTTGGTTGTGTGTGGCAACTAAAATTTGATTTGTCATGCGGCTAATTATGCATCAAGAACAGGTGCGATGCACTTCCGAAGTGCGATGCACCTGAAATAACAATTCATGAGAACCCGTTCTTAACTTTTCACGTTTGCTGCTGTGTATGTTATACTCCCCCATCTAAATCCTTCGCCAAGGAGGTACTTAACAATGAGTAACCAAAACCATTCGCGCTTACGCTTCAACTTTGGCTTCATGTTAGAAGCCACATTAGGAACCTTTCGGGAAATGGAGCTGGGGTATCCAACAATTCGGGTATCCGAAGATGTGACGTTGACCCCGTTGGAAGGCAAATTTGGAGCATCGCGCACCTCAGAAGGCATTTACCTCTCCGGAACGTTGAACACAAAAATTGAAATTGAATGTGTACGCTGCCTGGATGAGATAAATTTACCAATTCAATTAAACATTGATGACCTATTTTATTATCCCCCAGAATCAGCACCGGCTGGAGAATACATCATTGGCGAAGATGGATTTCTCGACCTGTCACCGCTGGTAAGGGAACTGAGTTTATTGGAAGTGCCGATGCAGCCAATTTGCAAATCAGACTGTCAAGGGCTTTGTGTTGAATGTGGACAGAACCTGAATCATAGTAGTTGTGATTGCGAAACAGATGACATCGACCCAAGATTAGCTGCGTTAAAACAGCTATTAGAAGATTAAACACAAGACGCGGTGGCCGGTCTCCAGGCCGTGCCACCGTGAGTCACGGTCTGGAGACCGGCTACAGCAGGAAACATGTTTTACGATAGAGCAAAAATTTACGCCCGTAGTGGCAATGGTGGCGATGGCATGATTGGCTTTCGCCGAGAAAAATTTGTGTCGTTGGGTGGGCCTAGCGGCGGCGATGGCGGCAAAGGTGGTGACATTATCATTACTGTAAATCGCCACTTAAACAGCCTGTTTCGATTTCATAAACAGGTGCATTATCGTGCCGATCACGGCAAACACGGCAACACAAAGAAACGCACTGGTGCGCAAGGCAAACCCCTGCATATTGAAGTGCCACCAGGAACCATTGTTCGCAATTCTGAAACGGAAGAATTGTTGGCCGATTTAACTGAAGTCGGCCAAGAAGTGACACTTTTGCGTGGCGGACGTGGCGGGCGTGGCAATATTCATTTTGCCAACAGTGTTAACCAGGCTCCGCGCATTGCTGAACGTGGCGAACCAGGCACTGAGCTGTGGCTGTCGCTCGAATTAAAGTTGATTGCTGATGTGGGTGTGGTTGGCGTTCCCAATGCTGGTAAATCGACGCTACTATCTATTGTCAGTGCAGCTAAACCTAAAATTGCCAATTATCCATTCACGACATTACAACCTAATCTGGGCGTGGTAAATCTGGATGGGTTTGAAACGATGGTTTTAGCTGACATCCCTGGATTAATCGAAGGGGCGGCGGAAGGCATCGGGCTGGGTCATGAATTTTTACGGCATGTGGAACGCACGAAGGTGTTGATTCATTTACTAGATGGATCTGGCAAAGAGCCGCTGGAAGATTGGAAGATGATTAACCAGGAATTGGCGGTGTATGACTTGGCGTTGGAAAAACGGCCGCAACTGGTGGTGCTCAACAAAATGGACTTGCCAGACGCAGTCGCCTGGGAACCACTCATCGAAGAAGAAATCAAAAAGGCGGGCTATCCCTTCATGTCGATTTCAGCAGCTACGGGTGCAGGCACCCGCGACATGCTGTTCAAAGTAAAACAAATGTTGGATGAGGCACCAGACCCCACGATGCGTCACAGTGTGGAAGAAGTTGTGATTCAACCGAAAATTGATGAAGGCTTTACCATTAAAGAAGAAGCTGAAGGGTGGCGTGTTAGCGGCCAAAATATTGAGCGTATTGCCGCAATGACTTATTTTGAATTTGATGATACGCTGCTCCGTTTCCAAAAGATTTTGGAAGTGATGGGGATTTCAAAGGCTTTAGATGAAGCTGGTGTAGACGTTGGTGATATTGTTTACATTGGCGAACATGAATTGGAGTGGGGTGATTAGGCGGATTGGATTGTTGGGGGGAACGTTTGATCCACCGCATATTGGGCATTTGTGGCTGGGGGAGACGGCGCGGGACCAGCTTGGTTTGGATGAGGTGTGGTTTTTGCCGGTGGGTGAGCCACCACACAAGGAAGGAAGGGGGATTACGGCCGTTTCCCACCGCCTCCAAATGACGCAACTTTCAATCCAAGCCACCCCTGATTTTTCCCTAAACCAGAGCGATATTGACCGCGATCCACCCCATACCACGAATTCTTTATTGCACACCCTCCGTCAAACACATCAAGATACAGAGTTTTGGTTAATTATTGGTGCAGATTCATTACGCGATTTGCCTACCTGGAACTCGCCTTGTCAACTTATTACGCAATGCCGGTTAGCGGTGTTGGATCGGCCTGGTGTGGTTTTTGATTGGGATGTGTTGGAAACGGCCGTTCCCGGTGTTCTCAGCGCTACTGATTGGCTAGACGGCCCCACCGTTGATATTTCGAGTACGGCGATTCGAAATTGGGCGAAACAAGGTAGATCGTTGCAGATTTTGGTGAAAACGGCCGTTTTGCATTACATTCGGGAAAATAAACTTTACACATAGAAATCGTATTTTCAGAAAAATGCGATTTCTTAGAGGACAAGCTATGTTCACAAAAGCCATTACCCGCACCCCAAGCAAAAGCATGATTCACGGCATCACATCCGCAAGTTTAGGCAAACCTATTTACGAACTGGCACTTAAACAGCATAAAAACTATATCACTGCATTAGCACAATGCGGCATGGATGTAACCGTGCTTGAGGCAGATGAGACGTATCCTGATGCCACATTTGTTGAAGACACGGCACTGCTGACGCCGCACTGTGCCATCATCACCAATCCAGGGGCATTGAGCCGTCAGGGTGAAATCGGCCGTGTGGCAGAGGTTGTTGGTCAGTTTTATGACAATGTTGCCCAAATCGAAGCACCCGGCACGGTTGAAGGTGGCGACATCATGATGGTGGGGTCTCACTTTTATGTTGGACTGTCGGAACGCACCAATCAAGCAGGCGCAGATCAAGTGATCGAGATTCTGAACAAATATGGGCTGACTGGTTCGGTTGTGCCGTTAAAAGAAGTGCTGCATTTAAAAACGGGCGTTGTGTATCTGGAAAACAACAATTTGCTGGCGCATGGTGAATTTTTGCAAACGCCAGATTTTCAACAATATAACATCCTGAAAGTTGATGATGCTGAAAGCTATGCCGCCAACTGCATTTGGGTCAACGGCACGGTTATCGTTCCAGCAGGCTATCCTAAAACAAAACAAACTATCGAAAATGCTGGCTACCCAACCCTCAGCGTCGATGTATCTGAATTTCGCAAGCTTGATGGTGGGTTGAGCTGCCTTTCCCTACGATTTTAAAATAATAATCAAGATTACGCCGATTTCACAAATGAAAAATCTGTGTAATCGGCGTAATCTTTGATATTTCCTCTTTTCTCATCCCTACCTAGACAAATTCGTGAACCTTCTGCCAACTTGCTCGTAGAAAGGGTAGAATGGTCAGAGAAACTGTGCTTTCAGGATGGGAAATCTTGTCGAAACCTGCACCAGTGGGGCAATATGTACCCGCTTTGTCAGATGAATTGTTGATGCGCGGTGTGCAGCAAGGTAGCCAGCGCGATTTGGCGATGCTGGTGGAACGATATCATGCGCCGCTGCTGCGTTTTTTGTTTCGCATGTGCCACGGCAATCAGCCTTTAGCTGAAGATTTGGTACAGGAGACTTTTTTACGGCTGCTGCGGTCGGCAAACCGATATGAACCGAAACGGCCGTTTCGCCCCTATCTCTACACAATCGCCCACAATTTACTGCGCGACCATTTTAAACAGGCTGATACGCAACGTGCTCACAATTTGCCAGATGAACAGCTTGATCTGTGGGTGGGTTGTGATGTGGGAGTGGATACGTGAGTTTGGGGTTGAAAGCGCTAAAGGAAAAGATGAGCCATGAATAACAAAGACCTGCAAAAAAAATTAGTGGAAGATTTAGGGTCAATGGAAGCGGCTGATTCTCTTTTCCCTGTTGCTGCCATGCTCAGAGAGCTGCCTGCACCCCAGCCTACCGAAAAGGACACCGCACAACTTTTGGCAGCATTGGAAAATGAGATGCTGCAGGTTTTTCCAACGGGCGGAAATTTGTGGATGGCGAAAGTGCAGTGGGTGTACTGGTTGCTGCGGGCGCAGATGCGGGTGGTTCGAACCGAAATCTGGTTGGGATCGGCGTTCGTGATGGCGTTGGGGGTGCTGGTGACTCTGGCGACTGATTTACAGGCACTGCCGTTTGTGCTGATTGCACCGATGGTGGCAGCGGTTGGTGTCACATTTTTGTATGGTCCGGCGAATGATCCGGCGCTGGAGATTGAGTTGGCAACGGCCGTTTCCCCTCGAATGCTCTTGTTAGCACGGATGGCGGTTTTGTTTGGCATCGATCTGGGTCTGGGCATTGCTGGCAGCATTTTGCTGGCCGGATTACACAGCCAAATTTCATTGTGGCCGCTAATCAACACATGGTTAGCACCCATGGCCTTTCTCTCAGCCTTTGCCTTCTTCTTCAGCCTGATTTCCTTTGAACCACTGCTGGGCATTATGCTCAGTCTAATTTTATGGGGCATACAATCGATGCGCCAATTCGATGCATTCTTTCGTTTACCTACCGCTATTCCGAATTTATTGTTAGCCCAATGGCAGCCCTGGTTATGGCTGAGTGCGATTGTGCTGGGTGGAACGGCCGTTTTGCTAGTTGGTCGTGAGGAGTGGGTGATCGGTAATCGGTAAGTGCAACGCACTTAGGAAAGTGCGCTGCACCGTATAGCAGTGAAAATGGTGAGAAATATCAGACACATTCAGAAATGGAAAATAAATTATTCCCCTATCAGTTGGCGGGTTGATTTGCAGCGCGGGAGTTGGTGGTTGTTGCTGGTGTCGGCGACGGTGATTGGGATTGGGTTTGGGACGGCGTTGGTGGGTAAAACGGCAGTTTCCTGGCCTCCCCTACGCATTATTGAAGCCGCACTTCCACTATGCTTTGCACTGCAAGCTGGTTTCGTGTTGTCACCAGATAACGAACCATCGCTGGAAATCTTGTCCAGCACGCAAAGACGGCTACCATTGATTGCACTGGAGCGTTTTCTGGTGGTGTTCTTTCTGCAATGTGGCGTCGCATTAATAGCAACACTTATTGGTGCTGGGCTATTTGAAACAAAGTCGCTATCCACAGAAATCGTGCGCTGGCTGTCACCAACCCTATTTTTTGGAGGGGCTATCTTTTTTGTGGTGCAGATGACGCGACAAGGTAGTTTAGGCGCGTTGATTGCCATTTTGCTCTGGGC
>QQUD01000649.1 GCA_008501785.1 Chloroflexota bacterium | reverse complement strand
TGGTGGATTCGGTGGGCATGTTCCAGTAACCGCGCATAATTGTGGGGCCACGCATGACCAGTTCGCCAATTTCGCCCACTGGCAATTCTTCATCACCATGAATTGATTCCATGATGCGGCATTCAACACCGGGCAGAGGCATGCCTATGGAACCAGCTCGATTTTCGCCAGTGATGGGGTTGGCATGGGTGGCTACATGAGATTCAGTTAGGCCATATCCTTCAACCAACGTACCACCTGTTAGTTCTTCGAATTTGGACTTGGTTTCGACTAACAGTGGAGCAGAGCCGGAAATACAGGCGCGAATTGATTTGAGGTCATATTTACCAGCGGCCACATCGGGATTGTTGTTGATGGCAATGTATAAAGCAGGCACGCCGGGGAAAATGGTTGGACGATATTTGTTGATGCTTGATAATAAATCTTTTTGATCGCGCGGATTGGGGATGATGACAAGTTTTCCCGCTGTGGAGACTGAAAGCAACATGGCAATAATCATGCCAAATGAGTGGAAAAAGGGAATGGCCCCCAAGATAACTTCATTTGGAGGGTCTAGCTCGATCCAACTTGTGACCATGGTTGTATTGGCAACCAGGTTGCGGTGCAGTCCAATGGCTCCTTTGGAAAGGCCTGTTGTACCACCTGTGTATTGCAATAAAGCAACATCATCTGGTGAAACGTCCACTTTTGTTTTGGGTGCTTGTGCGCCCATTTTTAAGAATGATTGGAACGGGATGTCTCCATCTGCGATGGTAATGCGATGCCCTTCTTTTTTCTCTTTGACTAATGTGAACAGGATTCTCAAAACAGGAGGCAAATATTCTTTAATATTAGTGACGATGATGCGTTTGACGTTGGTTTTCCCTTTGGCTTGCACGCGTTTTAATTGGTCGTAGAACAGGCTGAGGACAAATACGGTTTCTGCACCACAATCGGCAAGTTGGTGCGCTAGTTCACGCTCGGTATACAGAGGGTTTGTGGCAATGACGATGCCGCCTGCTTTCAAGATGCCAAAGTAGGACATGGCGAATTGGGGGGTGTTAGGCATGTAGACAACGGCACGGTCTCCCTTTTTAAAGCCGTTGGCCATTAAGGCGGCGGCGATGTTGTCTGTTGCCTGGTCTAACTCACGGTACGTGATCGAAACTCCTTTGAAAATAATAGCGGTGTGTTCGGGGTATTTTCGAGCGGCATCAATGAGATATTGGTGTACTGGTTGTTCTGGCACGTTAATATCTTTGGGTACGTATGAATCGTAATTCTTCACCCAGGGGCGGTCAGCGTATATTGCACTCATTAAATCCTCCTATGTGCGTGGGGAAAATAAGAAACGGCCGTTTTCTCACCATAAGAAATTGACCATATGGATTTATACCGACAGATGTGCAGAGAAGCAAATTGTATTTTGCCTTCTCATAGATTACCTAGATATTGTACAGGTTTGCAGATGAAAAAGGCAATTTTTCTGCTGATAAAGTGGGAGCTAGAGGGTAGAGCTAGAGCTAGAGGTAAGAATAAGTTCTTCCTCTAGCTCTAGCTGTCTAGGGTGTCAGCCGGTTAATGGTGCGTGGGAAGAGGGTGACGAGCTTGATGTTGGGAATGCCAAGTAGTTGCATCAGGAATCGTTCGAGGCCGATAGCGAAGCCGCCGTGAGGGGGCATACCAAATTGGAATGCTTCCAGATAGGTGGCGAATGGCTCAGTTGGCAAATTGGCTGCTGTCAGCGCTGCTAAATAATCTTGGTATTTGTGCAGGCGTTGGCCGCCGGTGATTAGCTCGGTGCCGCGAAAGAGCAGGTCGAATGAGTTGGAGTAGGTTGGTTTGGTGGGGTCGGGGTGGGTGTAAAACGGCCGTTTCCGCATCGGATACCCTGTCACAAACAAAAAGTCACTACCATGCTCCTGTTGTGCCCATTCACCCAGCCATCGCTCATCCTGTGGAGACAAGTCAGGTTCACCGCGCACATCGACGCTATGCAACTTGAGGATCAATTCTTGCGCTTCGGCAAAATGAATGTGTGGAATGGCTTGGGGGACCTGGGGCATCTTGGCAGACAGCAGCGTCAATTCGGGTGTGTATGACGTTGTCAATGTCTCCACAATACCTGCAATCACATCCCGTGCCACATTCATCACTGTAAAATGATTGTCGATAAATCCAAATTCCACATCCAAACTAACATATTCGTTGATGTGGCGCGTGGTGTCGTGCGGTTCGGCACGAAAAACGGGGCCCACTTCAAATACGCGATCAAACACACCGACCATAATTTGCTTGTAAAACTGCGGACTCTGGGCCAGATAGGCTGGTGTGCCAAAATAACCAAGCTGAAACACATTTGCACCCCCTTCAGTTGCTGAGGCAACGATTTTGGGTGTTTGGATTTCTGTAAAATGCTTTTTTGCCAGCGTGGAACGAAATCCAGCCATAACGCCTGCCGCGAGCCGGAACATTGCCCGTCGTTTGGGGTGGCGGTTGGTGACGGTGGCGTGATCGAGCTGAGTCGGTAAACCTGCTTTGATTTTGGACTTGTTGAGCGGCATAGGGGGGTGTTCTGTGACTGATGTGATGACTTGAACAAGAGGGTGATGCAGTTCGACGCCGCCGGGGGCTTGGGGGGTGGAAACGGCCGTTCCCTCCAACCGAATCACGCTCTCCAACCCAACCTCCGCAATCACTTCCAGGTCAGCCTCGTTTTCAGTGACGGCTTGAATCGTGCCCCAGCCATCGCGTAGCACAATAAAACTGATGCCTCCCAGGCGGCGCAACTGCTGCAACCAACCTGTGAGAAACACATGCTGGCCAATATGTTGCCCAGCTTCAACGGTACGAATATGCTGCATTATGATCCTCCAAAATAAAAAAGCCCTCGTCCACACAAAGGAGGACGAGGGCTAATTGAAACAAAGTCATCTAATACAAAGCAAAACAACTCTGCAACCAATAAAAAAGCCCTCATCCTTTTGGAGGACGAAGGCTTTCAAGCTAAATGCTTGAATTAATCTGCCACATCGTGGTACCACCACCATTCGCTGACACAATTTGCGTCAGCCTCTTGCGGTCTCGGGCGCTGCTGCCGAAGACCTGTGCGCTGTAACGGGCGCTCCCGAAGCCAGTTACTGAATGAAATCGTCGCATCGTTCACTGGTTAGCTCAAGGGTGTCATTGTGTCAGGTTGATTATGATGATTTCACCGGGCCACCACTCTCTAAGAATCAAGGAATTGCACAACCTGTCCCTGTCATTGCTTTTGACGTATGTTTATTTAGTCGGGCATGTTATCAAAAAGAGCCAGTGTTTGTCAATCTTATTTTGACATTGTTTAAATACACGAACGACCTATACTACGAATGGAACCTAACTTTCCGGAAGTTTTTAGTAATTCAGATTTATCATAAACAACTTCCGGAAAGAATCTTGTCAAAGGAGAAATCAAAGGTGGCAGCATCTCATAAAAATACGGGAGGCTGGTTTTGGCGCAAAGATTCCAAGGTGCGTCATTACCTGGATCGCGTGCAGCCTCCAGATTCATTGGTTTTAGTGATCACTTCGTTGATTGTTGGTGTCGGTACTGGGTTGGGTGCTGTTGTTTTTGTCTGGATGCTGGAGCAAATTTCAAGCTGGGCTTTGTGGATGCAGCTGCAGTTTGGAAATGTTGGTGGATTGCTGATTGGGATGGCGTTGTCTGGGTTATTGGTTGGGTATATAGTCAACCGCTGGGCCAGCGAAGCGAAAGGGCATGGAGTGCCTGAAGTGATGGAAGCGGTTGCGTTGCGAAACGGCCGTATTCGTCCCCGTGTTGCTGCTATCAAAGTGTTGGCATCTTCCCTGACCATTGGAGCCGGCGGGTCAGCTGGACGCGAAGGCCCCATTGTTCAGGTCGGATCGGCACTGGGATCAACAGTTGGTCAAATCTTCCACTTCTCTGGCGAGCGTGTGCAAACCCTGGTTGCCTGCGGTGCAGCGGCAGGTATTGCCGCGACCTTTAATGCGCCGATTGCTGGCGCATTGTTTGCGCTCGAAGTGATTTTAGGGAAATTTACCGTTCGCTATTTTGGCGCTGTGGTGATTAGTTCTGTGGCAGCCGGTATTGTGGGCCGTGCTTATTTAAGTGATCAGCCCGCTTTTATTGTGCCTGCTTATCCATTTCAACCTGGTGAAATACCAATCTACAGTGTGCTTGGTATTTTAGCAGCATTGGTAGCTGTGTTGTTTGTCCGTGTGTTGTATCGAGCAGAATTTTTGTTTGATAACTGGACCTTACATCCAGCGTTGAAAGCCGCTTTGGGTATGGCTTTAACGGCGCTGGTGGCTTTGCCCTTGACTGGGTACAGCGTGCTTGGTCCTGGTCTGGAATTTATCGGCGAAGCAATCGCCGACGATTTTAGTTTACCTCTTGGCCTCATGGCTGCTTTATTGGTTCTAAAACTGTTGGCAACGGTGTTTACGTTAGGTGCTGGAAACTCTGGGGGTGTATTTGCACCGAGTTTGTTTATGGGCGCAATTTTGGGTGGCATGGTGGGGTCGGTGGCTCACTCTATTTGGCCTGATGTGGCCATTAATCCAGGTGCTTATGCAATTGTGGGCATGGCGGCTGTTTTTTCCGGCGCGGCGCGGGCACCGATAACGGCCGTTCTCATCGTCTTCGAGATGTCAAATGATTACAAGCTGATTTTGCCGCTGATGCTGGCTACTGTTCTTTCCACATTGCTGGCAGAAATATTGTTCAAAGAATCAATTTACACGCTTAAATTGAAGCTGCGGGGCATCAATTGGGCGCGGGGGCGTGATCAGGATTTATTGCAAAGTGTGATGGTTGGGGATGTGATGACAAAAGACCCGTATGTGGTCGAAGTCGGATTGTCTGTTTCGAAACTTGGTCACTTTCTGCAAAAGACGCACCATCACAGTTTTCCGGTTTTAGATGGAAACGGCCGTTTAACAGGCATGGTCAGTCTCACTGATTATGAGCGTGCGGTTGACTCGCCACATTTTGCGTCGCTTGTTGTGGGTGATATTGCCACGATGGGGCCCTTGTTAACTGTTTATGATGATGAACCATTGAGCGAAGCCGTGCAGCGATTAGCGCTGCGCAGTGTGAATAAACTGCCAGTTGTGCCACGTGAGAATCCTGAGCAAGTGATTGGCGTGATTCGTCGCGAAGATGTGGTGAAGGCATACAATCTGGCTCGCGCACGCCGCGCTGAAAGTGAAGAGGCTGTGAGTTTTGTGCCGATGAAGCCAACTGATCAACAAATGAGAATGATCACGTTGGCACTGCATGAAGGATGTCCCGCTTTCGACAAGCGGATTGTGGATGTTGGTCGCAAATTACCATATGAAAGCATTATTGTATCGATTCAGCGGCAAGGCGCACTGCTGATTCCTCACGGTGATACTGTGTTGAAGGGTGGTGATAGATTAAATGTGTTGGTGCGGGGTATGGATGAAGCGCATTTGCGACGCTGTTTGGTTGGTGAAGAGAGATAGGTGTAGAATAAAAAACGGCCGTTTTATGAAAACGGCCGTTTACAAAATCTATTCAATTGTGACCAAACTATTTGATGCCAGTTACCTGTAATCGAACTTGTCCACCCGGTGTTTGCACAGTCACATATTGGCCTTTTTTTGCACCTAACAGTGCTTGTCCATAAGGAGATTCGTTGGAAATACGGCCGTTGCTGGGGTCTGCTTCGTGTGCGCCGACGATGTAGTACGTCTCTTCTTCCTCAAACTCTTCATCGAATACAGTTACCGTGCTGCCAACGCGGACCACATCGGATGGTCCAGCATCTTCAATGATTTTGATTCGTCGCAGCGAATCTTCAATGTCCTTAACACGCATTTCAATAAAGCCTTGTTCTTCTTTTGCAGCATGATAATCTGCATTTTCCTTCAAGTCTCCTTGGGCAATTGCAGTCTGAAGCTTTATTGCAACCTCTTCACGCTTGACTTTGGTTAATTGGTCAAGTTCATCCTTTAATTTTTGAAGACCTTCCTCTGTTACGTAGACATAATTATTTTCTTGTATCATCGTTTCATTCTCCAAAGATAGAACATCAAGCAGTCCACAAAAGTGCATTAATTGGCTTTGTACTATTCCTCCGCCGCGCTACTGTAAGCTTTGAGTGACTCCCAATAATGAAATCAAATAACCCCGCTCAATGCGGGGCGACTACCCTACTATCAAATGGCGCTTGCTGTACTATGGACAGGTTCATAGTATAACGCAGCCTCTAACTCCTGTCTAGGCACAGATAAAAAAAACACATTTTTTTAGTTTAGCTATTATTTCTGCAAAAATATTAGTAGAGATAGGATATTCTGCTTATTGTTTTTTTGATTGATGAAAGTTACATTGTAACTAGTACTGAAACCAACATCTTTTGTCGGGTAAAATGTTTGCGAATGGTTTCAGTTTAAGTGTTCCGGCGCAATGTGCTATCCGGCAATACTTGTTGGTCGGAACACTAGTTTCCCCTACAATAATTTATGGAAGATAGAGAATTAAATTTCATTATTAATTACATGAAAGATTCTTTTATCAAACGGGGTTATGAATGGAGCCAGCTAAATCAATATTTTAGCTAATCCCTACTAAAGCGCGGTTATGTATCATCATCAAAATATCGATGCAGAAGGCATAGGAGCACGATATGTCTAACAATGTAGCCAATAAACCATGGGAAGTCTTGCAGACAAAGTCGGTTCTAGAACATCCAACTGTGAAAGTTGCAATGGAAAAGGTTCGTTTGCCTAATGGTCTTATCATACCTGACTGGCCTAAAATTTATACAAGCGATTATGTAAATGCTGTGGTGTTTAATGAAAATCGGGAAGCCATGATTATGGAAGGCTATAAGCATGGGACCGGTTGGACAAGCTGGCAGATGTTAAGTGGTTCTTTACAAGAAGATGAGGACCCGATAAGGGCCGTTCACCGCAACCTTCTCGAAGAAACTGGCTACAGTACCCCCAACTGGGTCTATTTAGGCAGTTATGTGGTAGATCCGAATCGTCACGTAGGTGTGGGGCACTTTTTTTGTGCCAGAGGAGCTAAGAATGTAGCTCAACCTACCCGTCGCAAAGCAGATCGAGATTATGAATTGAAATGGGTGCCGATTACTGAATTGCGATATGCTTTATTAGACGGCCGTATTGCTACGCTCAGCTATGCGATAGCGGTTTCCCTATCCCTGTTAACCGTTATGCAATAATTATTTAAACTCTGTACAAAACGAAAAGCGTGACTCCTGGCCAGGAGTCATGCTTTTCGTTTTGTGTTTGATCTAGTTTGTTTTATGCTTCGGAGGCGACCATAATAAATCAACCCGCTCACGAGTCGCTTCCTCCATGGGCAAGATTTTGACAATATGGCTGTCAAACATCACCATCGCCTGATCTGTCAAACCTAATGCCATTGATGGCTACTGTGCTGGCGGCACTAGGATATTAGTTTTTTTGATAACTTTTGGTTGAAAAAACTTCAGGTATAATTTGATTGACAGAGAATGCAGTTAATCTGCTTTCTGCTAATCAAATCTTCTCAACATTCCATGGTATGAAGGATTTATTATGAAAGCGTTTGTCACGGGTGGCACAGGATTTATTGGTAAGCATGTTGTAAAAAAGCTGCTAAAAGACGGCCATGAAGTATACGCATTGGCTCGTTCTGAGCGGAGCGCAGCTATTTTGGTGGGCATGGGGGCGCAGGTTGTTCCGGGTGATATAACGGACACTGAATCAATGCGGGGTGGGATGGATGGCTGTGATTTGGTGATTCATCTGGCTGCGTGGTACAAGCTGGGTGCGATGGACGCATCGCAAGCTGAATCAATTAACGTTGGGGGAACGCGGAAGGTGCTGCGGTTGGCACACGAGTTGGGAATACCTAAGATTGTGTATGTGAGTACCGTGGCTGTTTTTGGTGACACGAAGGGGCAGTTAGTAGATGAGTCTTATTTCCAGGGTGGACCGTTTTTGACAAATTATGATCGCACAAAATGGTTGGCGCATTATAAAGTGGCCGTTCCGCTTATCGAAAAAGGCGCGCCGATTGTGATTGTGATGCCGGGTGGCGTTTATGGCCCTGGTGATAAAAGCATTTTGGCGGAGATGATGCGGCTCTTTTATCGTGGAATGCCTGCAATGCCTGGACCGGAGTTGACGCTCACATATGCACATGTGGGTGATGTGGCGGATGGCATTTTACTAGTGGCTAAAAAGGGCAAGAACGGGGAAAGTTATTTGTTGACTGGTCCCGCAATTCCTTTAGGTGAAATGGTTGATTTTTGGGGCAATTTTACGGGTAAGGTGCCGCCAAACTTGCGCCTACCAATTGCGATGTTACGGCCGTTT
>QQUD01000127.1 GCA_008501785.1 Chloroflexota bacterium | reverse complement strand
GGTGCATTTGTGCCAAATGTGGAAAAAGCGCAAGAGCTGGCGCAGGTGATGGTGGACATTGGCAAAGATGCAGGCCGCAAGATAGTGGCGCTGCTGTCGGACATGAATCAGCCGCTCGGTCATGCGATTGGCAATGCGTTGGAAGTGAAAGAGGCGATTGCGGCGCTGCAAGGGGATGGTCCGGCCGGATTTTGGGCACATTGCCTGGAAGTTGGCGGGCATATGCTGCGGCTGGCGGGAAAGGCGGACAGTTTGGATGCGGGGAAGGCGATGATAACGGCCGTTCGCGATAACGGTAGCGCCTTCGCTAAATTCCGTGACATGGTAGCCGCGCAGGGGGGCGATGTGGCGCAAGTTGATAATCCTGACTTGCTGCCGAGTGCGCAATTTATTGAACAAGTGGTCGCACCCCGGTCCGGGTGGATTGCGGCAATGGATACTACGGCAATTGGTTGGGCAAATGTGCGTTTGGGTGCGGGACGACTCGTTAAAAGCGATAAAATTGACCATGCAGTAGGCATGATTTTGCCGACAAAAGTGGGCGAGCAACTAGAAGCTGGCCACATTTTGGGTGAAATTCATGCAAACGATTTTGAAAAATTAGCGACGGCACGGGAAGAACTGCTGGCAGCGATTACCTGGTCAGACGAACCGGTTGAGCCACTGCCACATTTTTATGGAACGGTTGCATGAGCGATAAATTCGGTTTGACATTGGGTGGCGGCGGTGCACGTGGCGCAGCCCATATTGGCGTCATTGCTGAATTGGAGCAGGTGGGTGTTTACCCTGATTTAATTACGGGAACGAGCATTGGCGGCATGATTGGGGCGCTGCTGGCGGCTGGGTTTAATGCCGAACAGCTTGCTGAATTTTTTGAGAAGCTGTCGATTGCGGGCATGTACAGCCTGCCTGGTACGCTCCCTGCCTTTAGCAATAACAACAAAATTGAGAAGTTGCTGCAAGAGATGATCGGGGGGATTACATTTGCTGATTTAAATATCCCGCTGGCAATTGTGGCGACGGATGTGGTGCAGCGGAAGCCGGTGATTTTGGATGAGGGGGATTTGATAACGGCCGTTCTTGCCACTATCGCACTCCCCTTGGTATTGCCACCTGTTGAACGGGACGGGCACACGCTGGTCGATGGCGGCATTATGAACAATGTGCCGTTTGATGTGGCCCGGGCGCGCGGGGCCAACTTTGTGCTGGCGATTGACTTGACCAACACAGCTCCCTATGGCACAACCACGCAAAACGTACCCACTACCGGCAATGTACTTGAACGTGTGTTAAACATCACGCAGCGCAATCGCACCTGGCAAATGCTGTCAACGGTGGTCGATATTGTTACGGCGCAATCTTTAAACACACGGATGGCGATTTCACAGCCAGAAATTTTGTTACAACCTGATTTAGGCACGATTGGCATTCTCGACTTTCATCGTTGGGAAGAAGGAGTTGAGGTGGGAAAAACGGCCGTTTTGCCTCACCTTGACGAGATTATTAAACAAACAGCCCGTAAACTGTAGTCCGTAACCCCTAATCCGACATTTTTCGGACGACGGACTACGGACGATGGACTACGGACTATGGAGGCACACATGGCAATATTAGGCATCGACATCGGCGGGTCTGGCATTAAAGGCGCATTGGTCAACACACAAACAGGAGAGATGATTACCGAACGGCTGCGTATTCCAACCCCGCAGCCAGCGACACCCAAAGCAGTAATCGAAACCATGAAAACAATCGTGGCGCACTTTGATTACAGTGGCCCTATTGGTGTGGGAATTCCTTCGGTTGTGATTAATGGCGTGGTAAAAAGTGCGGCCAATATTGATAATGGCTGGATTGGTTTCCCCGGACAGCAGGCAATGGCAGAAACACTGGGTTGCAAAGTCACGCTGATGAATGATGCGGATGTGGCTGGTGTGGCTGAAATGCGATTTGGCGCAGGTCGCGATCAAAAAGGCGTGGTGATGATTTTTACCTTGGGAACCGGGGTTGGCAGCGTCATGTTTGTGAATGGTCAAATTGTACCTAACCTGGAGTTGGGGCACATGTATTTGCGCGATCAAAAATTCGATGCAGAAGAATTCATGTCTGACCGCATTCGTAAAGGCGAGGAATTAAGCTGGAAAAAATGGGGCAAGCGTCTAACTACCTATTTTCAGCATATCGAATTTCTCTTCTCGCCAGAGCTAATCATCATTGGTGGTGGTGTTAGCAAAAAACACGAAAAGTTCATTCACCGGATTAATGTCCATGCCGATGTTATGCCAGCGCAACTGCTAAATGAAGCGGGGATTATTGGAGCGGCCGTTTCTGCTGCCCGTTAATTTCCACTCATTAAAAACTTAGTTTCTACAGTCGAGTAATCTGTGTCAATTTAGAGAAGAAACCGAGTTTTTTCAGTAGAGTCACCGTTTGTAATTTGAACCAGATGTGACCACACAGTATAAGGTGGATAATTATGCACATTGTTATAGGTGTGTGACAAATGAAAACTATTCAAATGACAATCGATGAGATGCTATTGCAGCGTGAGGAAGTTGCAATAGCACTCCAGTTTGCTCTAGGCGTTGATCCTGCGTAACATGAACCTGTTAAGGTGAAGTGGTTTATGTGATTTAGGCCCCTCCCCAATGCCCCAGCGACAGTTTGAAAATTAGCCAGTCGGTGGTGTTGCCGAGTAAGTTTCCGGTGCGTATCAGGTGGAGAACCGTTTCGATGGTAGCGGCACGGGTGGGGCCATAGGTGGTTTGCAGGGAGTGGTGGGCGGTGGGGTCAAAACGGCCGTTTCTCTCCGCAAACCCCTGTGCATACAACAACGCAGGCAGTTCTTCCTCTGGCGCATTTACCAAATCGCCGGCGAGCAGCGCTCGGATTTCGCTTTTGGGGAGGCCAACGCGTTCACTTTCACGGGCGTGGTAATAAGCACAGTAGCGGCATTCGTTAACGGCCGTAACCACCATCATCAACCGCTCTCGAAATTGCGGAGATACCAGTCCACCACGCATCGCCTGCCTAATCTGTGTCCGATGCCGAAGTGGCCACAATAAATCCCCAGCCATTTCACGCAAACTTTCATACGTTCTTCGCCTAAATTGATGCATTCACTCATCCCTTTTTGTATCCTAAATTTTATCTTTAGATGTTTGGAAACACGAAAAGTTACATAATTTTGCATAACTGCAATAAAATTCCTGCCCATACCGCAGGGTCATATTGCCAAACGCTTTTGCCCTTGTTACCATCTCTGGTGATTCACATACACAATTTCAATTCAACAATGATGCAAGTTTTACATGATAGCCCTTTGTTATGAGGTTTAGTGATGAAAAGATTTTCTGATCATGATCCTCGTTTAACTGAGGATAATAAATATATGGATACTTCCTCAGAAGAAAAACAAGTTAGTGCCCCCCAGAAAATGAAATCACCCTGGAAGGTGATGATTGTTGACGATGATTTTGAAGTGCATCAGTCTACAAAGGCCGCATTTCAAGATTTTGAGTTTGAAGGCCAATCACTGCTGTTTTTATCGGCTTACTCCGAGAAAGAAATGAGAAAGCTGTTGGATGAGCATCCCGATACGGCCGTTATTCTTCTCGATTTGGTCATGGAAAAACAGGATAGTGGATTAACGGCCGTAAAACACATTCGCCAAACCATAAAAAACACCTTCGTTCGCATCATTTTGCGTACCGGTCATCCAAACGAAACCCCATCAGAATTCATCATATTGCAATACGACATTAACGATTATAAAGTCAAATCTGAGCTAACCTATCAGCAACTATTAACATCATTAGTCACTGCACTGCGCTCCTACCGAGACTTGGTTGCTCTGGCACACAACCAAACTAAACTTAAAAAAATTAATCAGCAGTTTAATTGTGAGATACAAGATCGAAAAAAAACCGAAGCTGCGCTCATCCAAAGCGAGAAAAAAAACAGAGAGATATTGGATGCCATCCCTGATTTGATTTTTTTTCTAAGTAAAGATGGCATCTTTCTTGAACACTCACAAACTAATCAAGAATATCTGTATCAACCACCAGAGACATTTTTAGGCAAACATGTAGATGATGCATTACCTCCTTGGTTAGCACAGTTAACACGTAAGCATCTAAAACGGATTATCAAAACGGGCAAAACACAAGTTTATGAATATCAGCTTGATATCAAGGGCGATTTACGTGATTTCGAAGTTCGTATGGTTATTAGTGAGAATGAAGATGTTATCTGTTTCATTCGAGATATTACAGATAGAAAAAAAGCTGAAAACGCGCTAAAGGAAAGTGAAGCCAGATATCGACGGTTATTTAACAGCGGCAATGACGCCATTTTTGTACATCGTTTTAGTCGGACGGGTCCGCCAAACATATTGTTGGATGTCAATGAAATAGCTTGCAAAAGATATGGCTATAGTCGAGATGAATTCCTCAAAATGAATTCGGTTGAATTTTTTGCTGAGCCTGTTACCCCTGAAGAAAGCGAATCTTTTCGCCGAGGTATTTTAGCAAACAATCAAATGATTATGGAAGCGGTTCATAAAACAAAGGATGGACGGCCGTTTCCGGTAGAAATGAGAGCCTATTTTATTGAGTTAGACGGTGAGCCAACCGTCTTTTCAATTGCCCGAGACATCACAGAGCGCAAACAGGCAGAAAAAGCATTAAAAGAAAGCGATGCAAAATATCGTTACCTCTTCAATAATGCCAATGATGCCATTTTTCTACATGGGTTTACCGATGATGACATGCCCAGTAAATTCTATGATGTGAATGATGTTGCTTGTGAACGGTATGGTTATAGTCGTGATGAATTCCGTCAAATGGGACCGCAACAATTAGATTCGCCAGCACGTTTGTTTGAACTGCCGGCAAATGCTGCGTTGCTTCTTTCAAAACGGCGTGCTGTATATGAGATTGAACATATCACTAAAGGTGGAATAATAATTCCAGTCGAGATCAGTTCAATTATTATCGATTTGGATGGCGAACCTGCTGCAATTTCTGTAGCCAGAGATATTACTGAACGGAAACAAGCGGAAAGCGAATTACGCAAACACCGCGACCAACTTGAAGAGCTTGTCGCGGAACGGACAGAGCGCCTCAAACGGATGACCTCAATAGGTGAGCACTTGATTGGCATTCTTGATTTGGATAGATTGCTGTTAGAAATCGTTAATTCGGTGAAGGAGGAGTTGGACTACTACTATGTCCATATCTATTTGCTGGATGAGCAAAACAGAAACCTGTCGATGGCCGCCGGTACGGGCAAGATTGGCGAAATGCTCAGAGATCAAGGGCATATGATTGCGATTGATACGGCCGTTAGTTTTGTCGCACGAGCAGCGCAGACAGAACAGGTGGTATTTGTCAACGATGTTCACAAATCGACGCATTGGTTGCCCAACCCGCTGCTGCCGAGGACACGATCAGAAATTGCCGTGCCTATTGTGCTCGAAGGGCAGTTGCTTGGTGTGCTGGACGTGCAATCTGATCAAGTGGCTGGTTTAGATGAAAGTGATGCCAGTTTGCTGCGTACACTTGCAAATTATATCGCCGTGACAATTAGTAATGCCCGTTTGTTTGAGCAAACCATGCTGGCTAAAGAAACGGCCGAAACAGCCAACCGGGCCAAGAGCGTTTTCTTGGCCCAAATGAGTCACGAACTGCGCACACCCCTAAATGCAATTTTAGGATATGCTCAAATTTTAAGAAAACGAACATTACCTTTTAACGCACTTGATGGACTCAATATTATTCAAAAAAGTGGTGAACACCTGCTCACGCTGCTCAACGACATCTTAGACATTGCAAAAATTGAAGCCAATAAGATGGATCTCAATCCCACCCACATTCGTTTCGCGTCGTTTTTAAAAGACGTAGCCAATGTTATCCAGGCAAGAGCCAAGGCAAAAGGCCTTTCTTTCACCATTGAGATGCCAGATGATTTGCCAATAGGGGTGAAAGTTGATGAAACAAGATTGCGTCAGGTCTTGTTAAATCTTTTAGGAAATGCGATCAAATTTACACATACCGGCAGTATTAACCTGCGTATAAACATTCAGAAAATCAAGAAATTGACGGATGAACCATTAACTGGAATTTTCACATTTGAGGTGAAAGATACAGGGATTGGTATTGACCCCGATCAGATTGACCGGGTTTTTCAACCTTTTGAGCAAGTGATTAACCCGCTACGCCCAAGTGATGGCACAGGATTAGGATTGGCGATTAGCCACAAAATTTTACAATTGATGAGAGGGGAAATCAGTGTACAAAGTCAGCCAGGGCAAGGGTCAGTTTTTACATTTACGATTCCACTGGTGATTAGCAATACGGCCGTTTCCCAAAACCTCGTTATTGAGAGGCAGATCGTTGGGTATCATGGCCCACAATATAAATTACTAATCGTAGATGACATCCCCTCAAGTCGATCAATTCTGGTAGATTTGCTTGAACCATTAGGGTTTTATGTAGCTGCCGCAGAAGATGGAAAACACGCGATTGAGTTGACGCAATCATGGCAACCAGACCTGATCTTGATGGATCGTTGGATGCCGGTGATGGATGGAATTGAAGCAGTGAAACAGATTCGGCAGAAATTGATTCGGCCAGATTTACCCATCATTGCCGTTTCCGCAGCTGGAGCCAAAGAAGATCGGACATTAATCCAAGAAGCTGGCTTCGATGCCTTTCTCATAAAGCCAGTCGCGTTGACAGAACTGGCAAACTTACTGGCTATCCATCTCAATCTTGATTGGATTTATGAGCAAAAAATGGATGATGTAGGTGATGGTGAATCTGCTTATGACCAGATTACTCTGCCACCAGCAGAGGAAATAGCCAAACTTAAACAGTTTTTACAATTAGGCAGCATGTCACGCATTCAAGAGTGGGCAGCGCATATTGAGACAATAGATGCGCGTTACATACCCTTTGCACGTAAGGTGTATGCCCTGGCGAAACGGTTTGACATTAGTGAAATTCAGAAATTGTTATGAACGCAGCTCATATTCTCTTCCTTTGCGCCTTCGCGTCTTTGCGTAGAACTTCCTATCTCTGATCCCGTAAACCGGGAATAAAATGTGTCAATAGAAGCAGGCAATGATACACTGGCTACATGGCATTCCGATACGATCCCATTGATCAAGAATTAAAAGCATTAACCGAGCTGGCTGGTGGGTTTGAGGGCAAGCGGGTATTGGAAGTGGGGTGCGGTAACGGCCGTATCACCCGCAAATACGCCGCCCAGGCGGCACATGTTGACGCCATCGACCCCAACGAATCAAAAATCGAACGTGCATTCGAGTTGGCCTCTGAAAATGAAACCCACGTCCATTATCACGTTGCGGCGCTGGAAGATTTCCCTGCGGCACAGCCGTATGATCTGGTGATTCTCGCCTGGTCATTGTGATGAATGGAACCTGAGAGCATGGTTCATGCTCTGAAGCAAATTTGCAGCTTATTGGCTCCCGGTGGCTGCCTAATTGATATGCACCCGATTAGTGAGCCAGCCCCGATCACTGTCCGGCTGGCAGATGAACATCATCTGGTCGGTTGGGTGCGTGAAGACAGTGATTATGATGCCTATCTGTTGGCGGATGAGGCGTTGGAAACGGTCACTTCGGCTGCGCTCAGTGCAGGCGTTTCCCAACACATCTACCATCTCCAATCCGCAGAAACGTTCGCCTTTATTACCTACTTCGACACCCTATCCGATTTGCGCCAATTTTTAGCTGACGAATGGAGTGCTGCCTACCTCGAAGATTTAGTCGCCATGCAAATTGAATCCCTCATGCACAGCCCTGTTCCCGATCAGGAAATTATCGTCAAAGAAATCGTGCAGATTTCCCTTTTATATCAACGATAGGCTGTTCCTGGAGATTGTAGATTAGAGACGAGAGACTAGAAAACCTGCAATTGCCAGTTCCCACTACCATCCATGCATGAACGCACCGCCGAACTCCGTAGTGCATCAAATCGAATCTATACCAGGTAACGGGACATTCATTTTTGTGCAGCTGCCACTTTGCTATGATTCATAGGCAGGAAGCTATCAAGCTAGAACCCGTGATAGTAACTGACTCAGCGTTTCCAAAACAGTTGGCTTAGGTAACCATCCAGCCAGACCAAGCTCTTGTAAGGATTTCATGTCTTTACTGAGCGGATGTCCGGTTAGCAGCACAACCGGTATGCTTAGGTTTTGCTGCTCCATGGCCTGAAATAGGGCGATACCCCCCATCTCAGGCATAACAACATCACTTAATACCAAAGCAATTTCATCAGGTTTTGTTTTCAAAATCGCTAATGCTTCACGACCATTTGCCGCCTCAAGCACCTTATAATTCAACAAAGTCAGACTGTC
>QQUD01000004.1 GCA_008501785.1 Chloroflexota bacterium | reverse complement strand
TGATTTATTGGTAGCCAACGCCACAGAAATCGTTTGATGAGATTTACAGTCGGGTGGATGGGGAAACGGCCGTTTCTCTCCAAACATTTCGTCAAACCCACGCGCCACAAACCTTGGTAGTGAATGGCAACACCTGGGAGTACACAAGGTTTGGCAGCGGCGACGAGACGATTTTGTTTCTGCATGGCATGACGGGGGCGTATGATATTTGGTGGCAGGTGATGTCCCGGTTGGCTGGTGATTTTCAGGTGATTTCGGTGACATATCCGCCGGTTGATAGGTTGGCAGGGATGGGAGAAGGGATAACGGCCGTTCTTGATGCCGAAAAGATTGAAACTGTTCATGTGGTTGGCAGTTCGTTGGGCGGATATACGGCACAATATTTTGTGGCGAATTATGGGGGGAGGGTGAAAACGGCCGTTTTTGCCAACACTTTCCCACCGAACGACATCATTGCCGAAGAAAATAAAACAATTGGCGGCTTATTGCCAATCATTCCCGAATGGGCCGTGATGGGTGTGTTAAAAGGCAGTGCTGAAGAATCCCTTTACACAGCAGCAGGGAATTCTGAGTTGGTGAGGGCGTATGTGTTGGAACAGGCGTATGGTCGAATGAGTAAGGACCAATTCCTGGCTCGTTATCATGCTGTTATTGACCCATTTGAACCGCCAGTGACTAACGTGCCGGTGATGATTATTGAAGCTAATAACGATCCTCTGGTGGCAGAACCACTGCGTGAGATGCTCAAAGAAACCTATCCAGAGGCTGTTGTGCATACTTTGCATGAAGTTGGGCATTTTCCTTATCTGAACGAACCTGAAATGTATGCTCAACTACTTTTTGAGTTTGTGGCAAATCCACAGTAATGTAATTAAGTTTTGCGACCGGTCTCCAGATCGTGTCGCCTCATCTGGCCCGGTCTGAAGACCGACTAGAGCAAATGGCTCGGTCTGGAGACCGGCCAGAGCAAATAATAAAATGAGTGTAACGAATCAATCTAAACGACGGGGCACAATTCTTGATGAAATTATGAAATATCATCGAGAGCAGCTGCCCAAAATTAAACGAGGTGTGCCGCTTGAAGATTTGCGAGCGTTTGCGAGTGTGACCCAGCCTGCGCTAGATTTTTATGCTGCTTTACAAAAGTCGGGCGTGTCGCTGATTGCTGAATGTAAAAAAGCATCCCCTAGCAAAGGGTTAATGGTGCGCGATTATGATCCTGTGCAGATTGCTAAAACGTATGAAAGGGCGGGGGCCAGTGCCATTTCGGTATTGACGGATGGCCGCCATTTTCAAGGCAATTTGGCGCATTTGCGAGATGTGAAAGAGTCGGTGCGTGTGCCTGTGCTGCGCAAAGATTTTGTGTTTGACCCGTATCAGGTGTATGAAGCACGGGTGGCTGGTGCAGATGCGATTTTGCTGATTGCGGCTGTTTTGAGCGGCAAAGAAATACAGTCGCTGCTAAAGCTCACGCACAATCTCGGTATGAATGCGTTGGTGGAAGTGCATACGGATGAAGAACTGGATATGGTGCTGCCGTTGCAGCCTCGTATCATTGGTGTGAATAATCGAAATCTGCAAACATTTGAAGTGGATTTTGCGAACACAGCCCGCTTACGTGACCGGATTCCGTCGGAAATTGTGACGGTCGGGGAGAGCGGCTTAAAAACGTCGCAAGATGTGCGTCAAATGGCGCATATTGGTGTGGACGCAATTTTGGTAGGGGAAACGTTGGTGCGTGCGAAGGATATGTATGGAACGGCCGTTTCCTTTGTCAAAGCTGGCCGAAAATAAGGACACACGGTTTTTCAGTAGTCAGGCTGTCATTCCCGCGCAGGCGGGAATCCATCTTCGCACTCGACAAGGATGGATTCCTGCCTGCGCAGGAATGACAATGAAAACACGACTACTGAAAAACCCTGAATAAGGACACCAATTGCTTGACTTCCAGCCAATGCTTGTTAGAATCGTGAGGCTGTTTTCTGGAAACAGCGATTTTTTTGGCTGTTTGTGTAATCGTCAAGAAGGTGTTGAATTAAAAACAGCAAGTTTTTTACCGATTACTTAAGTAAACCGCATTTTGTATGTTTGCTACATTTGAACACGTAGTGCGGTTTACCAGGAAGAGGGCGACCTTGCAAATAGCATTTGTGGTAAAATCTTTGCCACAACACTCCAGAAATATCAAAGACTTAAAAATTTTATAAAGGAGAAACTCCAACGATGACCTATAACAATCGTTCACGTCGCGATGATAATCGTGGTGGTTACCGTGGTGGTGATAATCGTGGTCGTCCGGCGAATCGTCGCCGTCCGCGTCGGGGCTGCATCAAAGGTGTCAAGTTTGATTACAAGGATGCAGATTCTTTACGTCGATATTTGAATGAATACGGCCGTATTCGCCCACGTCGTCAAACTCGCCTCTGTGCAAAAGAACAGCGTAATCTGGCTCTTGCAGTGAAGCGGGCACGTCATTTGGCACTTTTGCCGTTTGTTGATGAATAAACATTCTTAGTAACGGTGTAATTATTAAAAACTGATAGACCATAAAGAAAGGCAGCCATCATGTCACCTGACGAACAAGATTTATACTATCCCAATAAATTTGGACGTATCATTATTGACGCGTTACAAGAGGTGATGGGTAAAAATGGTCTGCACGCAGTTTTACGTCTGGCGAAACTTGAAAAATATATTAATGAGCGTCCGCCGAATAACCTGGAAAAGCAGTTCTCTTTTGCTGATCTGACAGCCTTGCAGATTGCATTAGAGGAAATGTATGGACCACGTGGTGGTCGAGGACTGGCGATTCGAGCTGGTCGTGCCACCTTTGAAAACGGGTTGAAGGGTGTGGGCGCTTTAGTGGGGATTGGTGATTTGGCTTTTCGCGTCTTGCCGTTAAACAGCAAGTTAAAGATTGGTCTGCCAGCTCTCGGACGTATTTTTTCACAGTTTTCTGACCAGATTTCCAATGTCACAGATGAAGGGGATCACTTCATCTATACGCTTGAGCAATGCCCGATGTGTTGGAACAGGAAAGAAGATCATCCTGTTTGCTACTTTGGATTGGGGTTATTGCAAGAAGCGGTGCAGTGGGTTTCTGGTGGCCATACGTTACGGGTGGATATGAAGACCTGTATGGCTCAGGGAGACGACATCGGACGTTACATCATTTACAAGGAACCGTTGAAATAGCGAAAGGTTTGATTCAGGGCAGCGATGCTGTACTGAATTGAAACGATATTGAGGTAGAATATCATGTCTCGGAAATGTAAACTAAGCGGAAAAGGCCCACTGACCGGTCACAACGTTTCGTTTTCCCAAAAGAAAACCAAGCGTCGGTTTATGCCAAATATTCAATCCAAGCGTGTGTATATTCCAGAACTGGATCGCACCGTACGCATTAAAATGTCGGTCCGCGCCATGCGCACCGTCGACAAAATTGGTTTGATGCCATATTTGCGTAAACAAGGATTGTCCCTCAAGGACGTAACATCCTAACAAATTTGTTTTAGCTGAAAGCTGATGGGCTGACAGCTAATTGCTAAAAGGAGAGCGACATGGCTAAGAAAAAAGGCGTTCGCGGTGTCATTAAGATGCGCAGCACTGAAAGTTCTCACATGTACATCACATTTAAAAATCGTCGCAACAACCCGCAGCGATTGGAACTGAAAAAGTACGACCCCATTTTACGTCGTCACGTTGTTTACCGCGAAACCCGGTAATTATTACCGCAGACGGTAATTTAATTTTCGTTCTGAAAATTTGTGATTTGAATAAAAATAAATAGCGGACTGCAAATTGATTTGTAGTCCGCTATTGTTGTTTGTATTGAGCTATTAGCCCAGAATAAGAGCTAATGGCCAAAGGTTAATAGCTTTTTTTAATCGCTATTTATAGATCGTAGGTAGCTGATTGCCAGTCCGAAAATAATGATAATGAAAACGGCCGAAACCACACAATATTGACAGAATGCACCGATCATAAACAGTTCAAGTCCTGTTAGCCACAGGGTGAACACAAGTGCGAGAGATGACATGCCGACCATAATTTCGGGCAGATAATCACTCAGCAGCGGAATCCAGTCATCAAGCCAGATCGCCAAAAACATGGCGATGTACCCAATTAAACCAATTAAAGCAACCGGGATGGGCCCGATAGAGGCGTAGGGCGCACCTGGTCCGCTGACTTCGCCACAATCGAACCACGTGCTGGTTCCACAGGCTGATACCAAACTGCCATCATGAAACAGCATCAGGTAGAATGCAACAACAATACCCGCCACTGAGAACAGTTGAATAATTCGTAATTGCCATTTATCGATGAGCATAATTTAATTCAGATAGCTTTCGATGCGCTGTTGGAAGATTGAAAAAGGTTGGTTGCCTTCCAATTTTTCGCCGTTGACAAAGAAGTTTGGTGTACTGTTGATGCGATTATTGCGGGCAACGCTCATGTTTTCCTGGATAACGTCATTGTATCTGCCTTCGCTAACACATTGTGTAAATGATGTCATTTCCACACCAGCGGTCTCACCAGCACGTATGATGCTTTCACTTGTCAGGTAATCGGGTTGACCAAATTGATCAAACAAGGCATCTGTAAATGCAAAGTAAGCATCTTGTTCTTCAGCACATAATGCGGCGTTGGTGCCCGGTAATGTGTTTCCGCTGAGTGCGTAGGGGTACATGACAAATTTCACGTCGCCATTTTCTACATATTGAGCGTCGATTAGTGGGGCTGTTTCTTGGTGAAATGCCTGACAATGGTTGCAGCCGAAATCTAATATTTCGACGATGGTGACGGGGGCATTTGCCTCACCTTTGGTTACACAAAGTGCTGCATCGTCTTCGCACCGTATGGGAATGGTGACGATTTCGCCAGTTTGTAAGGAAAGGTATAGGAGACCACCCAGCAATATGACGCCAGCAGCAATCACACCGTAGATGACGGTCCAGTTTGTTTTTCTTTGGGATTGTCGTGATGATTTTCTTCTTGATGATTTTTTAGCCATTACTCCCTCGATTGTGTTTGGTTTTGGCCTGGAATGTGGATGGATTGGAACGAAAACGGCCGTTTTCCATCCCCAGCCTTCTATTTCCTCTAGGATTTTCGCGTCACTATTCTAACGAGATATGATTTTGTAACAAGTGGGAGTTTGATTTACTCATGATTGAGTAAGTCTTGCCAGTCACCTTGATAATTTTGGACCCGTGTTTTTATATCTTCTGGGATGGGGAAGGCGCTTTGGGTATTGTAATCGTACATGACCTGGATGGTTTTGCCGGTGGCTATTAAACGGCCGTCTTCCCCCTCAATGCGGTACAATAAATCAAAGCTTTTGGTGCCAAACCGAGAAAGCCCCACACCAACGGCTAGCGTTTCCCCCAACAGTGCTGGAGAATGATAGGTACAAGTTGCTTCAACCAAAATGAGCGGCAAATCTAAGTCTAAAATATCATTTTGCTCGAAAATGCGGGAGACATATTTGATGCGTACCGTTTCAAGGTAGGTAAAAAACACTGCATTATTGACAAAACCCATCGCGTCAATGTCCCGGAATGTGACTTCAATTTTGCCTTCAAATGGATAGTTTGTCTGGCTCATAAGAACTCCATTTTAACTTGCAAAGTAAGCGTTCAGTCTCTGAGGTGCGACGCACTTTCAAACGGTATTGTTGTGGCACATTCCTTTGGGAAAAGTGCGTCGCACCTGAACGATTATCATGCAAAAAATATTTAAACCTCAAAGGTATACTACTTTTAACCTACTGGCAAAAGAATTTGATTAATAATCGGATTGTGCTACAAAGGGCGCCGTTTTAGAGTAGCAAGATTTTGACTGTAAGGTGTGAAGATTTTGCCAAGTAACCCCCACTACAATCCACTTTCCGCCCAGCATAAAAATTTTGACTATGCATGATAAATGCTTGGAGGAGAAAGATGACAGTTGAAACGTTAGAAAATATTCGTGCTCGCTATGAAAAGTTTATATCAATTGGATTGCAGTTAAATTTGCAGCGTGGTCAGCCCAGTGATCAAGATTTTGATCTGTCAAACGGGATGTTGACGATTGTTGATGCGCAAGATGTGGTGACCCCGAGTGGTGTCGCGATTCGCAATTACCCCGGTGGTATTGCAGGCTTGCCAGAAGCGCGAGAACTATTTGCGTCTGTGTTGGGTGTTAAGCCAGAGGAGATGATTGTGGGCAATAACGCCAGCCTACGCTTGATGGCTAATAATCTGATGTGGGCGCTGCTCAAAGGATTGTTGCACAGTGATGCTCCCTGGATAGGACAATCTCCAAAGATGATTGTGACGGTTCCAGGGTATGATCGCCATTTTAAAGTGCTCGATGCACTGGGTTTTGAAATGTTGCCGGTAAACATGACGCCAGATGGTCCTGATATGGATGCGGTTGAGAAGTTGGCAGCTTCTGATGCTTCGGTAAAAGGCATTATGTTTGTGCCGACCTATAGTAATCCAACTGGCGATTCGGTGTCGGATGAGGTGGTAAAGCGGTTGGCTGCAATGAAAACGGCCGCTTCTGACTTTACCATTTTTGCCGATGATGCTTATGTGATTCATCATCTAACCGATACGCCAGAAAAACCATTGAATTTGCTGCGTGCTTGTGAGGCAGCCGGCAACCCTGATCGTGTTTACTTGTTTGGCTCGACGTCCAAAGTGACATTTTCCAGTGGTGGCATCGGGTTTATGGCTGCCAGTGAAGCAAATATTGATTTTATTGGTAAGTTGATGGGTTTACAGGCGATTGGTCCGAACAAGGTTGAGCAGTATCGTCATGTGAAGTTTATCAACAGCTATCCGGGTGGCATTGATGGTTTGATGAAGGCACATGCGGCCATTTTAGCGCCAAAATTCAATGCAGTTTACGAAGCGCTGTCGAATGAGCTGGATGGCACGGGGTTGGCAACCTGGACGAAACCGAATGGTGGTTACTTTGTCAGTCTGGATACGAAGCTGCCGGTAGCAGATCGTGTGGTGGCGTTGGCGAAGGAAGCGGGGGTGGCGCTGACGCCCGCTGGTGCAACCTATCCGCGTGGCGAAGACCCGAATAACAGCAATATTCGTTTGTCGCCAAGTCGCCCGCCGGTGGCTGAGGTGGCGCAGGCGATGGCTGTGGTGGCGGTTTGTGTGAAGCTGGCTTCGGCAGAATATGAAGCGAACCACGAATAAAACGAATGGACGAATAGCACGAATGGTTTTGTGTTGTTCGTCCTTTTTTGTTGATACGGCCGTTTCTCTCTCACACAAAACGGGTGTCGGACCTTTTATTTTTCACCTCAGCTGCGGATGCTTGCATCCAACCAGATCGACTGTCGTTGACGTGATCAAAGCGGGCGATGTATGGCTTGATGTCCAACAACGGCGTGCCGTCTAGTACATCGACCCCTTTAATCGTCACCACATTTTCATTGACTTCGACGAGCTCAACGATGGACAGCCCAATATGGTTGGGTCGCAGCGGTGAACGTGTGGCAAATACGCCACGCGGTACATCGTCCATGAATGGCACCACTGTGAGCGATTCGCGTTGCGCTTTGTGAAAATGGGTAATTAGATATATGTGGCTGAACCCTTCTAAATCTTTCAGACCTGCCGCAAAATCTGGGAACAGTTCGACCTGACCCAGAATTTCTTGTGCGCCTTTGGGTTGAATGGGCATGTTTTCTAGCTGTTTGAATGGTGAGTGGATAATACCAATTGGCTGAATCATGTTTATTCCTTTGTAAATCGAATTGGTAATTCGATACGCGAATTAGCAAATCGCGCTACGGTTTTTCATTGGTAGTGGGCAAAAGTTGAAAGGTTGTGTCGGATTGATTGTCGAGGGGGAGTTGTTTGCCTGAAACGTAGTTGTAGAGGCCGGTGCGGAGGAAAACGGCCGTTTCACCCCCCTCAAAAACATGCTGCTGCACAATCACATCTCCTGGCTGCCATTGATCACTGCTGAAACCGAGGCCGTCGGCGACTTGAACGGCCGTTTCTGACCCCTGCAAATGTGCCATCATCGAAAGTGGTTCGGTGGGTGTGCTTTCGACTTGCCAGGCGGTGAGCCAGGTTGTGTTGTTTTGTTGGTAGCCGAGGAAGTTGGCGGTGTGGTTGATGGGAAACGGCCGTTTTAAAGCCACCCCATTAGCTAACGAAACACCCCCAGGCCATGCAGTCATCACATTGGCTACATCTACATCTCCTGACCAGTAAAATAGCTCATAGGCGGGTGCTGTGGTGGTCGGCGCATGAACAAAAACAGACTGTGGTCGCAATGCAACAGGGAGTGAAACGAAATCTGTCTTTGGTGGACCAATAATCCATCCTGGCGTGCCGTTGTTTGGGAAAATCAAGCTTTGTTTGCAATCAAAATACA
>QQUD01000347.1 GCA_008501785.1 Chloroflexota bacterium | reverse complement strand
CTTTTCGTCAAAGCCACCGAAACCAGCCCCAACACCTGGACATTTTCCGTAACCGTGGCACATCCTGACAGCGGCTGGGAAGATTACGCAGATGGGTGGGATGTGGTGCTGCCAGACGGGACCGTCATTTTGCCCGATGCAGACAGCCCGTTTACGCGCCTGCTGCTGCATCCACACGAAACGGAACAGCCATTTACGCGCAGTCAGAGCAATATTGTGATTCCTGAGGATGAGACGGCCGTTACCGTCCGTGCCCATGATTTGGTGGATGGGTTTGGTGGCATAGAAGCGATGATGGGGTTGGAAACGGCCGTTGTTACCGACACCTACGAAGTTATCCGTGTCAATGAGTAAAATTCAGGTGCGACGCACTTCTGAAATGCGTCGCACCTTGTCCAAAAACCTATGAAACTAATCCTAAAATCCTTGACCGATACTGTTAAATATCTCAATATTGTGCGCAATCTGCCTGATTACTTCGATGAAGAAGAGCGGCGGCCTGTGTTTCAATCTGTTGTTATTGGAGTAGTTGTGTGGGCGATTGTATTTTCGCTAAAAGAAGCCGTCCATTGGGCATTTGAAAACACGCTTCACTTTTTAGAAGATGGCCCGACGCCATTTCTCGTATTTGTGCCATTGCTAACCGGGGCGCTGATTGTGGCGGCGATTACCAAATCTCGCTCTGCCGTGATCCATTATCGAGATGGCGATGGTCATGTTCACGAACTGCTTGATGTTGAAGGGGATGGTCTCGAACGCGCCATCTCCCTTTACTACACATCCGAATCCACGTTTGAGCAGGCGCTCACCGGGCAAGAAGGGGTCGAAGTACGATGGAACTTACCCACCTTTACGCTGGCGCTGCGCAAATTTCTGGCAACGTTGGTCACACTGGGCAGCGGTGGTAGCGGTGGTCTTGAAGCCAGCGTGACATTGATTGGTGAAAGTGTCTCGGCTGGCTTGTTTAAGCCGCGTCAAATCGTTTACGATGCCGACAAGCGCATGAGCATCATCGGGCGGCTGTGGCGCTGGTGGCGACCTGACAATCCCGACGATTTGCAAACGGCACAGTTGAGCGGCATTGCAGCCGCTGTATCCGTGTTGTTTGGTGCGCCATTTGCAGCGGCATTCTTTGCGACCGAAGTGATGTACCGGCAGCGTCCCATCGTCGAAAAGCTCGTCTACTCGCTTATTTCATCATTGGTTGCCTTCTTTTTAACAGACATCTTTACCGATGGTCATACGGCCATCTTTGAAGTTGAATCGCTGTTTGTGCCGCCGTCAAATTGGCAATATTTTGCCATTTTGGCGCTGTTAGGCGTCGTCATTTCGTTGATGAGTATTTATTTCGGCCGTTTACGCGCCAGTTTTGAACACGCATTCCACCATCGACAACCCAATATCTGGCAACGCCATTTGATGGGGGCTGCGTTTACGGGAACTGTGGCGGTTATTGTTTATTACGTAGTTGAATATTTGGTGCCGCGTGGACATGGCATCAACGGGTTGGAACTGGTTTTGGGACCGGGCGAATCGGTGGTGAATGCCGCGTTGGCCGGTGAAGTGACGATGGCGATTGCCTTGATTGCCTTATTTGCCAAGATGATTGCGACGCTGGCAACGGTTGGGTCTGGCGGCTCGGCGGGGCTGCTGGTGCCGTCCCTTTTCTTTAGCACCATGGTCGCGGCCGTTTTTAGCTCCATTTTTGAAGGCTACCAGCCGATGATGTTCATCATTCCCGCCATGACGGCTAGTTTGGTGTCTATCGTGAATGTGCCGTTGGCCGCTATTTTGTTTACGGTAGAAGTGTATGGCACGGCGTACATGATGCCCGCGTTGGTGATGCTGGTGGTCGCATCTGTGTTTGCGCATGATCACACCATTTACCGCACGCAGCGCGAAAAACACAGTGGTCGCCAAATTATGCCGGGAGTGAGCACACGTCGTATTCCGGTTCCTGCTGCGTGGGTGGGGCACACCTTAATTGACCTCAATTTCCGCAATCAATTTGATTTGAATGTGATTGGTTTGATGGAACGACGCGATGAATCAGGTTTGCCGCGCATCCGGCTCAATACAAGCTCAGCAACGATATTGGAAAGCGGTGATATCCTGGTTGTGTTAGGCCGTGACGAAAAGCTCGATCAGCTAGAGCAGACGATTCGGACATTGCCGCTAAATCCGAGACCTGAACAGTTTGATGATGATGTTAATCATTCCTCAATTGCAGAGGATGAAGAAGAATAACCGATTTGCCATGAAGAGAACAACGAATGATAGGAATCAACGAATAAATTTGTTCTTCTGAATTTCTTCATTCGCTAATTCCTAATATTCGATGTCATCTCTCCAAGGAAAATAAAATGACAGATTATCAGCAAATTTACAAAACCCAAAGCGATTTATACGATCGCATGGTTGCTTGCGAAGATTATGAGGGAAATTTGCTGCGGGCGATTCAAAAAATTGTGCCATTGACGGGGGCATCGGTGGTAGAATTGGGGGCCGGAACAGGGCGTGTGACTGAATTGTTGCTGCCTTTTGTGGATCATATTATTGCGTTTGATCAAGCAGAGGCGATGTTAACAGTGGCGGCTGCAAAATTTCAGGGTTGTGGGTGTGATAATTTTACTTTAGCAGTGGCGGAAAATCGTCATTTGCCGCTGGTGGGGGAAACGGCCGTTTTCGCCATCGCCGGTTGGAGTTTAGCCCATTCAGTAGGCTGGTATCCCAACAGTTGGCAAACCAAAATCAGCCAAATGCTGACTGAAATGCAGCGTATGATCCAACCCGGTGGCACCATTGTGCTGCTCGAAACGTTGGGAACCGGGCGCGAAACACCCAAACCGCCCGCCCCACATCTGGAAGCATACTACCATTGGCTGGAGACTGTCCACGGATATGAACGCACCTGGATTCGTACCGATTACCAATTTTCCTCACCCGAAGAAGGCGCATCGTTGACGCGTTTCTTTTTTGGTGATGGAATGGCCGATCATATTTTGGCCGAACAACTCACCATTTTGCCCGAATGCACCGGCATTTGGTGGAAACATTTTTAAAATAACTGATCAAAGATTTCGCAAATGACGCCGATGAAAAAATCTGCGAAATCGGTGTCATCTTTGATCATTATTCTTTTTGAATCGTTTCTTGTCAATCATGAATAAAGATGAAGCTTTAGAAATCGAACCAAATAATGAAACCGAAGTAGCTGATTTGCGCATGTTGAATCAGATTGCAGATACGCTGAACAGGTCGGTTGATGTGCGCAGTACGCTAGAGTCGGCACTGACGCAGTTAGTGACGTTGATGGGGTTACAAACTGCGTGGATATTTTTGCAAGATAAAGCGGCGCAAGATCGCTGGGCGGGGCGTGGGTTTGTGCTGGCGGCTCACCAACAATTGCCACCTGCGATTGCCTTCGAAAATCCAAATGCGTGGGACAAGGGGTGTGACTGCCAGCGCCTTTGCCAAAATGGTGAGTTAAATCAAGCCTACAACGAAGTAAAATGCAGCCGCTTGGGTGAAGCTGAGGGAGATAAAAACGGATTGGTTGTTCATGCATCAACGCCGCTGCAAGCTGGAAAAGAAGGATTGGGCATTTTAAATGTTGCTGCCCCATCTTGGGAGGCATTTAGTGAGCGGGCGTTGGCACTGCTAACGAATGTGGGCAATATGATGGGGATTGCGTTAGAGCGAGCATGGCTCTTTGATTTGGTGCAGGAGCAGCGCATTCATGAGCAGGCGGCACTACTGCATGTGTCGAGTGAACTGCTCGGCCGCCGTGATTTGGATGATTTGATGAATTATTTATTGACGGCTGTGCGACAGTTGCTGGATGTGGATGCATGTGCGCTGTTGCTGCCAGCGGAAGATGCGCGTTTTTTGGCATTTCGGGCTGCATCTGGTTGGCAAACAAACCCAGTAGAAAATGAGTATTGTGTGCCAGCAGATCAGCGCAGCGGGTCGGGTTTGGTGATGCACACACAACGGCCGTTATACACAGGGGACCAGAACCAACATCCAGTTGGTTCGCTGTGGATGTCAGATTGGCTGCTGGCTGAAGGGTTGAAAAGCACGGCTATTGTGCCTTTGGTGGTGGAGGAGCGATCAATTGGTGCAATGGTGATAAATACCCGATATCCGCGCCATTTTGAGCCATCAGAGATTCGCTTTTTGCAGTTGATGGCGAACCAAGCCGCCATTGCCATTGACCGAACCCGGCTGCGCGAGGAGGAGTTGGCGCACCACCGGCTCGAAGAAGAGTTGGCGGTGGGACGACAAATTCAAATGAGTATGCTGCCCCCAAGCTGTCCCGAATTCCCTGGCTGGGATGTGGCCGCAGCCTATGAACCTGCCAAACAGGTAGGCGGTGATTTTTATGACTTTTTTGAACTGCCAGAGGGGGATTTAGGTCTCATTATCGCCGATGTGTCTGACAAAGGTGTGCCAGCGGCGCTGTTTATGGCGCTGAGTCGCTCTGCCATTCGCAACAATGCGCTGCGTGGACGCTCCCCAGCAAAATCTTTGATTCTCGCCAACCAATATATTCAGGAAGATAGCCAGACGGACATGTTTTTGACGGCATTTTATGGGGTTTTGGGATTGGAAAACGGCCGTTTCACCTTCGCCAACGCTGGTCACAATCAACCGCTCTGGTGGCATGCTGCTGATCAAACAATTACCAGCCTCACAACAAAAGGCGTCGTATTGGGCATCCTTGATGAAGTAAAAATCGAAGAAAAGTTAGTCGAGATTGCGCCGGGGGATGTGCTTGTTTTTTATACTGATGGCATTACAGAAGCTGTGAATGCTGGTTATCAGGAGTTTGGTGAGACACGGTTGCATGAGGTGGTGACGGATGTGTTAACGGCCGTTCCCGACACCCCTGCTGATACCTTGATCGAAACCATCCTCAACGCCGTTCGCACGTTTACGGATGGCATGACCACTTCTGACGACATCACCTTGTTCATCGTGCGCCGCAATCCAAACAACAACAGATTGGAGTAAAATCAGATTCTGGATTTTCCCAGAAAAATCTGTTTATTACTCCAATCTGTTGTTGTCTATCCCCCCACAATTGGCTTGCACGGGTGCGAATGGTATTATATTCACATGGGCAAACAGAACTCACAATATCCCAATGCTAATACAATTCACCGCCACCAACTGCCAAACGGCATCACGGTATTGATTTACGAAAACTTCGTTACCGAATCTGTGGTGATTGAAGGATTGGTGCGGACTGGCTCGCTGGCTGAGATAGCGGCACAAGCCGGATTAGCTAACATGACATCCGCACTGCTGATGCGTGGCACTAATCAGCGCTCGTTTGCACAGATTTACGATGCGCTGGAATCGGTTGGTGCCGAAGTGGTGTTTGGCAGCGGCTACCACCACACCAGTTTTTCGGGACAAGGTCTGGTTGAGGATTTAGATTTGCTGCTGGAAGTGGTGGCACAATCATTGCGGGGGCCAACATTTCCGGCGGTGCAAGTTGAGCAATTGCGCGGTCAAATCATGACCGGTTTGCAGATGCGGGCTAGTGACACGGGTCAAATGGCGCTGCTCTCGTTTCGAGAAGCGTTGTATCAGGAACATCCTTACGGCCGTTCTCAGCGCGGTTACGATCACACGATTCCAACCATTACCCGTGAAGATATTGCCAACTTCCACCAGCGCCATTTTGGCCCACAAGGCATGATTGTCACGGTGGTGGGCGCGGTTAAGGCAGCCGCAGCGTTAGCAAAAGTAGAAGCGTTGTTTGGGGATTGGCAGGTTCCGGCACAGCAAGTTGTGTCAAGTGTGGCAGATGTGGCGAGACCGGAGCGGGTGGTGAAAACGGCCGTTTCCATCCCCGACAAATCCCAGGCCGATTTAGTCATTGGCTTGCCCGGTCCACGCCGTTCCGTGCCCGATTACCTCGATGCCAGCCTGATGAACACAATTCTTGGCGTGTTTGGCATGATGGGGCGCATCGGGCAAACCGTACGCGAAGAGCAAGGGCTGGCGTATTATGCCTACAGCCGTTTGCAAGGTGGCTTGGGGCCTACTCCCTGGATGGCCTGTGCGGGTGTCGCTCCTGGCGACATCGACAAAGCCACAAACAGCATTTTGCAAGAAATTGAACGTATTCAGAATGAATTGATTTCGCCTGAAGAACTCGCAGATAGCCAAACCTATCGCATCGGCTCGCTGCCTGTTGGTCTAGAAACCAATGCAGGCATGGCTGACGTGATCACCGACATGGAACTGTATGAATTAGGATTGGATTATTTATTACACTACCCCGACCTGATTCGTGATATAACCCAGGAACGCATTCAAACTGCTGCCCAGAAATATTTGAGCAGTGAGCAAGTGGTGGTAGCAGTTGCAGGACCACCCTCCCAGCGCATTGCACCTTCCTAGGTGCGTTGCACTTAGAGCAAGGCTTATGAGGATTCGAGATTTGTAGTGAGGGAGGTGCATCGCACTTCAGAACGTGCAACGCACCACAGAAATGTTATCAACTGGCGTAGACATGATCGAAGTAGCCCGCATTGAACGTGGGATTTCCCGGCACGGGGAGCGCTTTTTGCAGCGGTTTTTTACGGCGCAAGAAGTGGCTTATTGTGCTGGGAGATTCACAAGTTTGGCTGGACGTTTTGCAGTAAAGGAAGCAGTAGGCAAAGCGTTGGGCACGGGCATTGGTGATGTAAGCTGGACGGATATTGAAGTTGTTTGTAATGAGCGCGGCCGCCCTGGGCTGGTGCTTCACAATCAGGCGAAACAGTTAGCCACACAGTTGGGCTTGACCGAATGGTCGATTAGCTTGTCACATACAGACACCCACGCCATAGGTTTCGCTGTTGCCACGGGACAAAAAGATGAGTAACCAATCAGGTGCAACGCACTTCAAAAGTGCTTCGCACCTCATGATGAGGATGGTGCGTAATGTCAACATGGACTGCCGATGACGGCTCTGAAATGTATTTTGAGATGTTTGGTGGACGTGACCAAGAAAAGCCGGTGCTGCTGCTGCTGCCTGGATTGTTGGGTACGATCAGCAGCCAATGGCGCAATTTTGTAAAGGCACTGACGCCTGATTTTCGTCTTATGTTGATGGATTTGCGGGGACACGGCCGTTCTCAAAATAAAGCCAATACCCTCTCCACAGATCGGATGCTGGCTGATGTGGTTGGTTTGCTCGACTATGTGCAAATTCCAGAAGTGCATGTGGCTGGTTATAGTTTAGGCGGCTATCTGGGCTTAATGATGAGCTTGGCCTATCCGCGCCGAGTTCATACCTTGCTCATGCACGCATCCAAGTTCTATTGGACGCCAGAAGCTGTCAAAGGGTTTCAGGCCCAGCTTAACCCGGATGTGATGGCGGAAAAAGTGCCTGCCTATGCCAACCAGCTTGTGCAAGAACATGGCGCTCGTCAATGGCGAGAACTGGTGCGACAGGCAGGTGTTTTAACTGCCGAAATGGCACAATCTGGCTTAAAAGAAAATCAATTAAAGAATGTACAATGTCCGGTTTTAGTATCAGTGGGTGAGCGAGATGAGCTGGTTCCGTTGCCCGAAGCCCAGCGGCTCAGCCGCATTTTGCCTAAAGGCGAACTCATTGTCTTGCCCGGTGTGCGTCACCCGTATGCCACTCTGCAACAGATACCGCTCCTGCCCATGATGCAACATTTTCATAAGGAAAGATAGAGTGAGTGGTTAGTGGTAAGTGAATAGTGGTTAGTCAATTTCAAGCTTATTCTCACCACTAACCACTCACCACTAATCACTTTTATTTGAAAGGTGATATGGAAAACAAACGATTACTTGCAGTTTTGGCCCACCCCGACGACGAATCTTTTGGTCCGGGTGGCACATTTGCGCGATATGCGGCGGAGGGAGTGGATGTGCATATTGCGATTGCCACAGATGGCGCGGCCGGTTCGGTGGTGGAAGCGTTTGAAGAACAGCGGGAGAAGTTGGCGGCGGTGCGAGAGGTGGAGTTGGAAACGGCCGTTTCCATCCTCGGCGCAACCCTTCACACACTCGATTACCGAGATTCCGGCTACATCAATGATCCGGCCAACGAACACCCCGACGCTTTTGTCCAGTCTGACGATTATGAAGCGATTGGCAAAGTGGTGAAGCTGATTCGGGAGATTCGGCCACAGGTGATTGTGACGCATGATGAAACGGGTGGTTACTTCCACCCGGACCACATTCAATGCTGGAAAATCACGACGGCTGCGTTTGAAGCCGCAGCAGATGCGGAGCAATATCCTGAATTTGATTTGCCGCCTTATCAGCCGCAGCGCATGTATTTTTCGGTATTTCACAATACCTGGGTGCGCTTCTTTGTCTTTTTGGCGCGATTGCGCAGACAAGACCCAACCAAGATG
>QQUD01000404.1 GCA_008501785.1 Chloroflexota bacterium | reverse complement strand
CGCCAGTTTGCACCAGATTGCCCAACGATTCGCCCGTTTCTAAATTGGTGGTGAGGGCGCGATTGGGCAGCAGCAGCACATCTTTCCGTTCAGCCGTAATCAGGTCGGCATTGCCCGTCATTCCCAGCCGCAGCTGCAAATCGGTTGCCGCCAATTGCAAATGCACAATGTAGACGATGGCATTGTTTGTTTCTTGGGGCTGATTTTCGGGTGAAATCATGGTGATTGTGCCGGTTAATGGCTGCTCTGGCCATGCCTCCAGCCGTACCTCGGCAGTTTGGCCCAGGGTGATATGGCGCAGGTCGATTTCGTTTATTTTCAAGGCCAATAGGATGCTTTCGGTGTCAACCAGGGTGATGGCGGGTCCTGTCGCTTGCTCACCTTTGCGAACGTGAACGGCCGTTACCATCCCAGCAAATGGTGCAACCAGCGCGGCATGTTCCAGATTGTGCTGTGCCTGCGCCAATGCCAGTTTAGCCTGCTCTAACTGCGCAGTTGCCACAGTGACTTGCTCTGGCTTAGGACCATCTTGCAAGTCAATCAGCCGTGCTTTTGCTTGTGCCAACTCAGCAGCAGCGGCGGCAATTTCTGCGTCCGTTGCGCCAGCCAGCAGCAAGTCGAGCCGCGCCAGTGCCGCATCGCGCTGTGCGGCTGCTACTGAAACAGAGGCTTGCGCCACTGCGATGCTGTGGGGATTGCCATTTTGCAAGGTGTTCAATATCGCTTGTGCCCGATCTAAATTGGCTTGTGCTGCTGCTGCACCAAATAAAATGTTGTCGCTGCCCTGTTTGCCTCGATCAAAGGTGCAATCGTGGGTGCCGCTGTCGTTTGGTTGGCATTTGGAAAATGCGATATATGCTGAATGGGCATCGTCAAATTGCCTTTGTGCGGTATCTACTTCCATTTGTGCGGCTAGTACGTCTGCCTCGGCGGCTCCATCTTTGGTGGCGTTGTGCCGGTTTGCGGCTGCCCACACATTGGCTTCGGCAGCACGCACGTTGGCTTCGGCGGCGGCGATTTCATTTGCTGTGGGTCCGTTGTTTAGTTTGTCGAGACGGGTTTGGGATGCGGAAACGGCCGTTTCTGCCGCAGTCAGTTCCGCTAGGGTGGGCGGCTTTTTTAAATTAGCCAGTGCCGCCATTAGCGAAAGGACATTTTGCTCAGCTTGGGTTGCAGCCCGGTTCAACTCAACCTTATCAAGCTGTACCAGCATATCTCCAACGACAACCTTGTCGCCCACCGTCACTGGCAGTCCGGCGACTGTGCCGCTGCTGGTGAATGTAACTTTCGCAGTACGCACAGCAATAACTTTGCCAGTTGCGCCCGTCGAAGCTGATAGGTCTCCAGTAAATGCAGTTACTGTTTCGCTTGTCGTTTCTTGTCCGTCAACGGGTTCTGCTGAGGGTTGGCAGCCTGTACAAATGAGAAGTATGGCTGCGATTAAAATTAAGATTATCCAAGGTTTATAAATATGTTTCATTTTTCACTCTAAATGCCAAATGTGTTTTTGGGCGCTTGCAATACAGTGCCCACATCCTAGGGGCGGGATAGGTGGGTAAAAAATCAATCTAAACAAATGTTGTTTTCTCCCACCTATCTCGCCCGATTACTTGTTCAGCGAGACAGGGCGAGATGGCGCGGAGATAAGGTGATGTGCTTTGATTAAGCAATGCCGCGCCATCCCGCCCATACGGCTTTATTTCGCGATAAATTCCGCGACGGCCGTCATTCCTACTCGGATGGGATGATTGCTTTTTGGCAAAGCCAGCCGAATTTCGTAATTCACCCGACTTTCGCCGACGATAGCGCTGGGCGCGATGCGGGTAATGCTGCTTTCTAGCCTTTCTGTCGGCCATGTTTCGGTGTGAACGATGGCGGTTTGACCTTCTTGAAGCTGGGCGATGTCGATTTCGCTTACTTTGAGCACAATTTCAAGCTTGTCGGGGTTGAGCATTTCGATGACTGGACCGCTGGCAATGCTGCCTTCGGTGACGTAAACGGCCGTAATCACCCCATCAAATGGTGCTTTCAGAGTTGCTTGATTTAGTGCGTCTTGGGCGGCTTCGATGTCGAGTGTCGCTTGGGAAACGGCCGTTTCTGCCATCATTACCTGTGCATCCGACGCGCCTCGTTGCAGCGTGTCCAGCGCTGCTTGTGCTTGCGCTAACTGGGCTTCGGCCGCGCTGATTTGTTCTGGTGTGCCCCCTTGCAAAAAGATGTTTGTTTGCACCTGTGCCGCCTCTTCTTGGGCAGCGGCGGCGGCCAACTCCGCTTGTGCTGCGCCCTGGTCGTGTGTGTTGGGACCATTGAGCAAGGTGTTGAGGCGTGATTGGGCAATGGCGACGCGTTCTTCGGCCTCTTTTAACATGCGATGCGTATTTTCATCTTTCCAGGAGTCATTGATTTTTCGTGCCTGGGAGAGTGCCGATTCTGCCTGTGCCAATTCAACGCGAGTGGCGGCGATTTGGTCTGCTGCGCTGCTGTTGTGTACCAGTTGCAGCGAGGCAGCAGCGGAGTAGGTGCTGGCGGTGTAAACGGACAGATCTGCATGTTGCACGGCGATTTCGGCGGGGCGTGGGCCTGCTTGCAGTTGGGTTAGGTAAGTGGTGGCGCTAGAAACGGCCGTTTCTGCTGCGGTCAGCTCTGCTGCCGTTGCGCCGTTTTTTAGTTCGGTCAGATTGGCTTCTTGTATGGCTAGATTTTGTTGTGCCATTGCCAGATTGATTTCTAATTCGGTGGTGTCGAGCGCCATCAGTACATCACCTGCTGCAACTGCATCGCCAACGCGCACAGGTGCAATCACGACGCGGCCCGGTGTGTTAAAGGAGAGGGTGGCGCGTTCTGCTGCTTGTATGTGTCCGGTGGCGGTGAGATTGGTGGGGGTGGATGAGTGGGAAACGGCCGTTGATGCCTTGGGCGCAGCTTCAACTATGATTTCTCGCTGCTGAAAAACGAGAAATCCGACGATGGTTAGCAGTAAAACGCCGCCAACTATCCAAAGGATTGGTTTTCGGCGTTTTCTTTGCATATTTTCTGTCATGGGCAAACTCCATTTTAGTTAATTTAGGTTTTGTATTTACATCTTAGGATTGAGTTCTGAAGAAGTTCTGAAGGAGTTGTAGAGGGGGTCTGGGTTTTGTTAGCTCGTTATTAGCTAATCGTTAGGTAGGTGATTTGAGTTGATTTTATTATTGAAAATACTTCCAACGCATCAGATGTGGGTGGAAAATTTCAGGAGGATACTTACTAGTGAAAAAAAAGATTTGGTATTTAGATAATATTCGTTTTATTTTGGCAATTTTTGTCGTAGCTTGGCATGCTGCAAATGCCTATATTGGAGGAAGATGGCCTATTTTGGAAACTGATACAAGCTCTGTGGTTTATGGGATAAAAACATTTTTTGATGCAGTAACCATGCCATTTTTCTTTTATATTTCCGGTTATTTTGCACTCGTTTCCATTAGAAAACGTGGTTCCTCCTCATTTTTGAAGACAAAAGTGAAGACCATTTTAATCCCCTGGATTGTTGTGCTGTTACTCATTGTTCCTTTCATTGAATTACTGGCGCAAATCTCTACTCAATCATTGGCTGTTGGTTACTTTGATCTATGGAAGTGGCAAATCAACCGGATATTTGCCTTTGATTTTGGATTTATTTCTGATGGCTATTATCAAAGATATATGTGGTTTTTGTCAGTCTTATTTGCGTTTCAAGCGATATTTGCGCTAGTTTATCGGTTTAGTAAGAAATGGCTCAACAAGGATTTGGCATCTTTGCAGTCACGGTTGTTTACGACTAAGTCTACGCTCACATGGGTGGTGAAAGTTGCGTTTATTGCGCTGCTGCCCATGATGACAGTGATTCTATTGACTATATTTTTCACAGATTCGCCTGACCCTGAGGCATTTTTCTCTGTTTTCAATGTCATTCAATTTCAAGCATCAAGATTGCCAGTTTATATTGTGTATTTCGTTCTGGGTATCCTAACTTACCGCAATCAATGGATTCGTAGAGATTTATTCACCAATAGGAGACTATGGAATACATTGTTTGTGATAACAGGCGTTATTTATTTGATTTGGATGAACCTGTTTGCGAATATCGTTCCTGATGAATTGTTTGGACCGCTTTTTATCTTGTTCATCAACTTTTTCATCGTTTCTGCATTGGGTTTTACGCTTTCGAACGCAAAAATATATTTGGACAGACCATTATTTGGTAATGGGGAAATAACATCACATGCATACAATATCTATATTCTGCACTACATATTCGTTCATCTATTGCAATTGGCGTTGTTGAATTTTGTGGCAATACCATTGCTTGTGAAGTTTGTCCTCGTTACGACAATAGGTTTGGTGCTCAGTGTTTTGGCGTCAAAATATTTGTTGAAACCACAACCGAGGCTTACAGTTGCTATTGGTCTCCTTTCAACAATATTGTTGTTTGGGATATTTACTTGATACGGTTGTTGATTTTCCCGGAAGCTGAGATTTTTTGCTTGAGCAATCTGTCTCATAGCTTCCGGGAAAATGAGTTATCAATGGTTGCTTTATAATTTATATTGAGTTCTTTTAACCCAACAAGAATATCCAAGATTGGTTTTGCAGCAATTCCTGGAATGGCTGTGCTTTCAACATGTTCATTTTTGATAAAGTCATTGCCAAGTGCATTTTGCAATAAATCTTTTTCATTTTCAAATTTATCAGCCCAATCTGTGTGATGAGCAACAATATCTACTTTTCCGTATGGTGTTCCTATCATGTTCATTTAAATATTTTGAATGCATCCGCTTTTGGATGAAATCCTAATTTCTCTCTTGTTTCGGTGAGATCAAGGCGTTTATATCGATTGTCTGATATGGCGTGGGCTATAAAATAGTTTATGTTTGGCGTTTCAATGCACTTTATCAATAACTCGTTGAAGTCATCGGGGTCCAAAAACGCATTCAGCTCATCTCGCGAAAAATGATCATATTCTCTAGGGAAAATATATGCACCAATGCGTAGGATAATGCTTGGCAGCCCTTCGCTGTTGGCGAAGTAGGCGGCTAATGCTTCGCCGAAGCATTTGGAGACGCCGTATTCGTTTTTGGGGAAAACGGCCGTTTCACCTCCAACTTGAATATCCCGCGCATACCCCGACACAACATGAGCACTGCTTGCATAAATAAACCGTTTACAGCCAGCATCTTTCGCTGCCCGAAACATATTGTGTGTCGCAATAATGTTGTTGCCCAATAACGACGAATGGAAATCTGCTTCTGGGTCTGCATTGGCCGCTAGGTGGATGACTACATCCATATCTGCACAAGCTTTTTGGCATTCTGACAAGTTTTGTAAGTCAGCTACCATACATTCCCCAGGGAAAATGCCATGTTTGTCATGGTTCCAAGCTGTTCTATCTACAATGCGAATAAAATATTTGTCAGCGGCAAATCTTGCAAAATAAGTGCCAATTTTTCCACAACCGCCAGTTATTACTATTTTTTGCTTCATATCCTTTCGATTATTTTATTTTGCCTGATAAAAAACAGAATCTCCAACGCGGATCAGCCCAGCGTGCAGAACACGGGCAGTGATGCCGCCGTGCCCCCGCATTGCATTGTATCCACCAGCACCTAACTGTTTTTCCATCTTGCTACAAGGATGACAAAGACCAGTGAATTCTAAAATGACTTCCCCAATATGAAAAGTTTTGTCTTTAAGCGCCAACAAATTGAGGCCAGAAACCACAATATTGCGACGTAACAATTCAGGGGTGACGGTTTCATGCTGAAGGCATGAAGCGATGACGCTTAGATGTTCTTGTTGTATCAAAGTAACCTGCCGCGCACTTCCGGCTCGACCTCGAAAACGATCTCCTTCAAGCCCACCGTCTAGGTTAACGCTCACTTCCTCAAGGGCGACCATAGGTACACCTCTTGATGGCCGAACCCCAATCCATTCAACCTGTCCGACTTGAGGTAATGTGTCGATTAAAACATGAAGTGGGCTTTTTTCTGTCAAATGATAAGTTCCTTATTTTGACTTGTTACGGCTGCCTTTGAGCCAGCCGAATGCAGATTTACGAGAAGATGCTGGACGACGCAGCCGTGTTTCCCACCATGCGCTGCCCTTTTCGGGCAATCGTTCCCATCCTTCATTTTGTAATTTGTTCAGCAGATTTTGGTGGATATTGAGATGGCTGGCATTGTTTTTCTGTGGCACAAATGATGCACCCATTATATTCGCCGCGATAGGAATCTCTGATGATTCTCCAGCAAGATAGTTTTTATTAGCCCCTGCTGCGTTTGCTTTGAATACGAGCCACATGTGTTTTAGACCTGCGCGAGTCGGGTCTTCGCCTTTGTGTCTTAGCTGAAATTTAATGTCGCAATAATCCCATTCATTACCATTTTCTGTCATACTGGACTCCGTTTTGCCCTCGGACATTAGAATCAAAAACTCATTCGCCGAGAAGCAACTAAGTGTTCGTTCGTTTTTAACCTGGTAAGATTGGTCCAATCTCTGAGATTGGACCAATCTGCAAAGTCCAAAGTTTTTTGTGAACGAACCCTAAGGAAACGTCGAGTGCCAAGTATATCACTTGTTCCTTTATTCTGGATAACTGCCAATTTGAGCATTTAGTTCTGAAACGGTTTCTTCAATAGAATAAGAGCTTGTATCAATGATATACCAACCAGATTTTTCCAATTTATGTAAGTTGAATGTAGCAAAATGGTCATAAATCGGTTGAATGATTTTCTCAAGTTGAGCATTGTCCACATCGATTTTTCTGGCTTTGTTACGTGATATTGTCGCGGCAATGCTAGGGCGTAACAATATTTTATGCACCTCGAATGCGGCTAGAGCCTTGTCGTAGTGATGGGCAATCATATCGGGGAAAATGACATCGTCAATGACGACGGTGAATCCTGCCTGGGCATAAGTGCTGGCGATTTTGGCGGCACTATCGCGGGCTAGACGGAATTGGCGGTCTGTTTCTTCGTCCCAACTGCCAATGGGATTCGATTCACCTGAAATGACCAGCCCTCTCAGCACATCAACCGGAATGTGAATACCGAAAGCGTAGCGTGCTAACAGTGCCTTTGAAACAGATGTTTTTCCTGAGGCGGGTGTGCCTGTTAAAATAAAAATAGGACTTTTTTTCATAACAAATCATGTGCATTCCCCCGGAAACTGTTACAAGGGATGTTGGTCTTGCTATTAGTTTCCGGGGAAATCTAAGCAGCTTAAGTTTAATCGCTTTCTTGACTTTGATAATGTGTTGAGTATTGCAACGATTTGTGGGAACAAAATATCTGCCGCACCCGCCGAGGGCTGAAGCCCCTGGCTGCGAGGTGGAAGGCCCTCCGGGCCTGACTGATTCTTAGCCCTGAAAGGGCTTTCTTCTCGTAGATGGGGCGTTCACGCCTCATCGAAGGTGGCAAATTATCGTCTGTTCATTTGTCCCCACGATTTCTTGCTATACTCTAATGTATTTTTTTATTTTACATGCTCTTTTATTTTGGTTATAATTTGCTTGTTATGAATGACGTTATTTTTAGAGCAAGAAAACCGTTTGAAATATTGATGGCTAGAGCAGGTTTTGTTCATCTCCAAGGGTGGAGTGCGTCTGCTGGATAACGTTATGTCAAACCAACTGTAAGACATCTTAAGCCACGAGCGCATTTCCGGCTCGTGGCTTTTTTTATTGAATTGTTAAAGAAAGCCACAGCATTATTGTCTGTGGCTTTTGTGTTTTTAAGTGTATTGAAATTTACTGAGGAAAGAATGTTAGCTAATAAGGGATTTAAGATTTTTGTGATTGTTTGGTTTGGGCAGCTTGTTTCGTTGACGGGAACGGCCGTTACCCGCTTCGCCCTCCTCATCTGGGCCTACGAACAAACCGGCAGCGCAACCACTTTGGCACTGCTGGGATTTTACTCGTTTGTCCCCTACATTTTGGTGAGTCCGATTGCTGGTGTTTGGGTCGATAGATTAGATAGACGACGCATCATGATGGTGACGGATTTGGGCGCCGGGTTGATGACGCTGGCGATATTGGGCTTGTATGCAACAGGTTCGTTGGAGATTTGGCATTTATTTGTGGCGGAAGCGTTGACCGGTTTTTTTGAGGCGTTTCAGGTGCCTGCGTATACGGCCGTTACCACCCTCCTCATCCCCAAAAATCAATACGCCCGTGCCAGCGGCATGAATTCAATGGCCCATTCAGCCGCCCAAATTGGCGGACCCGTTTTGGCCGGTTTGCTGCTCGGTTTTATTCATATCGAGGGCGTCATGATTGTAGACATTGCTACCGTGATAGTTGCGCTGTTGACATTGCTAATCGTTCGTTTTCCGACGATCAAAGTGGATGAAGCAGAGCAGGCACAAAAGACAAACACGCTGCAAGAGATCA